>JBGPLW010000128.1:0-7462 GCA_041486645.1 Gaiellaceae bacterium
GCGACGACCGGCACGGCGAGCTCCTCTTCTCGTCGGTGATCGAGGAGGAGTGCGGCGGCAACGGCATGTGGTCCGTGCTCCGCGGGGGCTACGAGGCAGACGCGGTGCTGATCGGCGAGTCGAGCGCGCTCCGCCTCGCGCGCGCGGGCACCGGTGTCGTCTGGGCGCGGCTCTCGGCCGCCGGCGGAACGGGGCACGCGATGCTCGCCGGCGGCGACGGCCCGTTCGACCGCCTGTGCCGCGCCGTGGCGGGACTGCGGCGGGTCGAGTCCGAGATCAACGAGCCGGTGCACGACCCGGTGTTCGCGGCCGTGCGCGAGCGGCCGTACGGGATGACGATCGGCCGGATCGAGGGCGGCGTCTGGACGGCGTCGACACCGCACGAGCTCGTGGCGCAAGTCCGCTTCGGCTTCGGCCGCGACCTCGAGCCGTCGGAGGTGCAGGAGCGCATGCGGGAGGCGGTGCGCGACGCCTCGCCCGAGGTCGACGTCCACTTCGAGGCCTTTCGCGCCCGCGCCTACTGCCACCCGACGTCCGGCCCGCTCGTCGACGCCGTCTCGGCGGCACATCGCAGCGTCCTGGAAAGCGACCCGGAGACGATGGCCTTCACGGCGACGACCGACGCCCGGTACGTCGAGGGCCACTGCCTCTGCTACGGCCCGTCCGCGGGCAACCTCCACGGCACGGACGAGTGGGTCGACGTTGCGACGCTCGTCGAGACCGCCACCGTCGTCGCGTTGGCCGCGGCCATCTGGATCGCATGAGCGCGGCGACGGTCACGGACGTCTTCGAGGCGATGCGCCGGCGGCGGATGCACCGGTACTTCGCCCCGACGCCGCTCGACGACGAGACACTGCGCACATTCGCCTGGGCCGCGACGCGCGCGCCGACAGGCGGCAACGAGCCCTCACGGTTCCTGCTAGTCGTGAAGGATCCGCGGCTCGTGAAGACCGTGGTCGAGGTGACGCCGAGCTACATCGGCACGATGCCGGCGGCGATCATTCTCGTGCTCACCGACGTGGAGCTGGCAGAGGCGCAGATGGGCACGCAGGGACGCGAGCATCTCTCGCGAATCGACGCCGGCGCCGCGACCGAGCACATCGCGCTCGCAGCGGTGGCGATGGGGCTCGGCTGCTACCTGTTCCGGTGTGCCAACGAGTCGGCGCTGCGGGCCGTGCTCGACCTGCCGCCGTCCGTGCGCGTCGACTGGCTCGCCGCCGTCGGCCACCCGGCCGAGACACCCTCGATCGCCCCCAAGGCGAAGCGGCAGGTCGTGTACGTGGACGTGTGGGGCGGCGAGGAGTGGGAGGTGAAACGGCCTTGACGCCTGTGGCGCATCCCGCGGCGTTTCGACTCGCGACGTTCCTCGTGACGGCGGCGCGGGACGTCGTCGAAGAGCCCGCGATCTACGGGCCCTTCCGGATGATCGACGCCGTCGACCGGCTGATCGCGGGCTCGTTCGACGACGACTTCCTCAGCGCGATCCAGCCCGAGCTCGAGCGGGAGAAGCAGAAGGTCATGACCGACAGGGAGGCATTCGTGGCTTGGCTCGACGATCTGGCCGCACGGTTCGCGGTTGAGGCGAAGCGTCGCAATCTCTCGGAAGGGGGCGCCGAATGACGACTCGGACGATCCGCGCAGCAACGGACGTCGGCGGCACCTTCACCGACGTCGTGTACTTCTCGACCGATCCGCTCACCGGCGTCCAGGAGGTCGTCACGGCCAAGTCGGACACGACACCGCCTGACTTCGAGCGGGGTGTGATGAACGTGCTGGGGAAGAGCGGCGTCCCGCTCGAGGAGATCGCGTTCCTCGCGCATGGCACGACGCTCGTCATCAACGCGCTGACGGAGCGAAAGGGCGTGAAGACCGCGCTGATCACGACCGAAGGCTTTCGGGACTCGCTGGAGATCGCACGCGGCAACCGGCCGGATTTCTTCAACCTTCATTACGAGAAGCCGCCCCCGTTCGTGCCCCGGTACCTGCGCCGCGAGGTGCCCGGCCGGATGTCGCAGGCCGGCCGCGAGCGCGCGCCGCTCGACCTGAGCGGGCTGCCGGCGATCCTGGACGACTTCCGAGCCGAGGGTGTCGAGGCGGTCGCCATCTGCCTGCTCCATTCCTACGCCGATCCGAGCCATGAGCAGGCGGTGCTCGAACGCGTGAGAGAGCTTTGGCCCGAGGCCTCGGTCGTCGCGTCGCATCAGATCAGCCGCGAGTGGCGCGAGTACGAGCGGACGAGCACCGCGGTGCTCTCGGCGTACGTGCAGCCGGTCGCAGAGCGCTATCTGAGCCGGCTCGCGGACGGCCTCCACCAGGCCGGCTTCGACGGCCAGCTGTACATCATGCACTCGAACTGCGGCGTCGACTCGGTCGAGACGACGAAGCAGATCCCGATCACGATGGTCGAGTCGGGGCCGGCGAGCGGCTTCTGGGGCGCGGCGGAGCTCGGCAGATCGATGGGCGACTCGAACGTGCTGGCGCTCGACATCGGCGGCACGACAGCGAAGTGCTCGTTGATCGAGGGCGGGCACGTGAAGATCATCTCCGACTACTGGATCGAGCGGACGCGCCGCTCTGCCGGCTATCCGATCCAGGTGCCGGTCGTCGACGTCGTCGAGATCGGCAACGGCGGCGGCAGCATCGCCTGGGTCGACGACTTCGGCAGGCTGTACGTCGGGCCGCAGTCGGCGGGCGCGGTGCCGGGCCCGGCAGCCTACGGCCGCGGCGGGACCGAGGCGACGACGACCGACGCCAACCTCGCACTCGGCCGGATCAATCCGGACTACTTCTGCGGCGGCGAGATCGAGGCGGACATGGCCGCCGTCGACCGCACGCTCGGCGCGCTCGCTCAGAAGCTCGGCGTCGACACCGCCGAGGCGGCGCGCGGTGTCGTCCGGATCGCGAACAACAACATGATCAACGCTCTGAAGCTGGTCTCGGTCAACCGCGGCTACGACCCGCGCGACTTCACGCTCATCGCGTTCGGAGGCGGCGGCGGGATGCACGCGGTGGCGCTCGCGGTGGAGCTCGGGATCCACAAGGTCGTGATCCCGCTCGCCGCCGATGTGTTCTCCGCCTGGGGGATGCTGATGAGCGACCTGCGCCGCGACTACTTCGTCACGCGCCTGATGAGCCTGAACGCCGACAATGCCGAGCGGGTCGGCGCGTTGCTCGACGAGGTGACGGGAGCCTCCCTCGAGCAGTTCGCGGGCGAGGGGATCGCGGCGGAGAAGGTGCGCTTCATCCGCTACGGCAACCTTCGCTACGAAAACCAGGAGCACGGCGTCGAGGTGCAACTCCCGGACGGAGAGATCGACGCGGCGGTGGTCGCGGAGATCACCGACAACTTCCACGGCACGTACGAGCGCGAGTACACGTACCGCCTCGACGCGCCGGTCGAGTTCGTCGGCGCGCACGTCGTCGCGATCGCCGAGGTCGGCAAGCTCGCGCCGGTGCCGCTGCCGACGACGGGGAGGCGGCTCGGCGACGCGCTGAAGGGCCGGCGGAAGGTCGACTACGCGACCGAGGGCATCCACGAGGCCGACGTCTATGACGGCGCGTTGCTCGAGCCCGGAATGGGCTTCGACGGTCCTGCGATCATCGAGACGAAGGGCAGCACGGTCGTCGTTCATCCGGGCAACGAGTTGACGGTGGACGACTACGGGAACCTGATCATCTCGATCACGCTCGACAGCTACGGGGACGGGGACGAGTGACAACCGCACGCGCCGACTCGACGACCGATCCGGTCACCCTGGAGATCATTCAGAGCGCGTTGCAGGCGACGAGCGACGAGATGTTCGCCGCGCTGCGCAAGACGGCGATGAGCGCGATCATCTACGAGGTGCTCGACATGGGCACTGGCATCACCGACGGCGAGGGGAACCTCGCATCGTCGGGCGCCGGCATCCCCGCCTTCGTCGGCGTGCTGGACAAAGCGGTCATGCGGGTCATCGAGCTGAACGACCGGGACGACATCCGACCGGGCGACATCTTCATCACGAACGATCCGTACTACGGCGGTGTGACGCACCTGAACGACATCGTGCTGGCGATGCCGGTGTTCGCCGAGGCCGAGCTCGTCGCCTGGACGGCGAACATCGCGCACTGGAATGACGTCGGCGGGATGGTGCCCGGCTCGATCTCGAACGAGGCGAAGGAGATCTTCCAGGAGGGCCTGCGTCTGCCGGCGGTGAAGCTGATCTCGGAGGGGACGCCGATCAAGTCGGTGATGGAGATCATGAAGTGCAACAGCCGGCTGCCTGATTTCCTGCAGGGCGACATGTGGGCGGGGATCGCGGCCGCGCGGGTCGGGGAGCGGCGCATCCTCGATCTCGTCCGCAAATACGGCCTCGACACGTTCAACACGGCGCTGCGGGTGTTCCAGGACTACGGCGAGCAGGTCGCTCTCCGCGCTCTGGAGGGGCTGCCGAAGGGGCGATTCAGCCTCAAGGAGGAGCAGGACAGCGGTGCCGTCTACGGCGTCACCGTCGAGATCACGGACGACGAGTTCATCGTCGACCTGCGCGACAACCCCGACCAGGACCCGGGCCCGAACAACGCCTCGCGCGACGGGACGATGATCGCGGCCCAGATGGTCTTCATGAACATCACGGACGCGCACAGCTCCGCGAACGCGGGGCACTTCAAGCCGCTGAAGGTGCTCACGCGGCCCGGTTCGGTGTTCGACGCGAGCCCGCCGGCCGCGTTCGCGACCTACTACGAGGTCGAGATCCGGCTGTACGACGTGATCTGGCGCTGCCTGGCGCCGCACCTCGGCGACCGGCTGCCGGCGGGGAGCTTCGCCTCGGTCTGCGGGACGTTCATCGGCGGTCCGCATCCCGACACGGGCAGGCACTTCACGATCGTCGAGCCGCAGGTCGGCGGCTGGGGCGGCTCGGCGTTCAGGGACGGCAACAGCGCGATGTTCAGCGGCTTCCACGGCGACACGTTCAATTGCCCGGCGGAGGTGGCGGAGACCCGCTACGGCCTCTACGTCGACCAGCTCGCCTTGAACGACGCGCCGGGCGGGGAGGGCGAGCACCGCGGGGGCAGGGGGATCGTGCTCGACTACCGCGTGCGCTCGAACGGCTGCTTCTTCACTTGCGCCTACACGCGCAACAAGCACTTGCCGTGGCCGCTCGAGGGCGGCCGGGAGGGCTCGGCGAACCACGCCCAGGTGATCCGCAAGGACGGAAGCGTCGAGGACTACGCGGTCGTGACCGCGCTCGAGGTGAACGAGGGCGACGTGATCCGCCTCCGTACCGCCACCGGGGGTGGTTACGGCGATCCCGGGACGCGGCCGCGTGAGCTCGTCCTCGACGACCTGCGCAACGGCTACCTCACCGAGGAGCAGGCGCGCAAGGTGTACGGCCTCGACGTGTGACGCCGACGCGTCCCGACCCGATCACGCTGGAGATCATTCAGAGCTCGTTGCAGGCGATCGGCGACGAGATGTTCGCGGCCCTGCGCAAGACGGCGATGAGCGCGATCATCTACGAGGTGCTCGACATGGGCACCGGCATTACCGACGGCGAGGGGAACCTCGCATCGTCGGGCGCGGGCATCCCGTCGTTCGTCGGGGTGCTGGACAAGGCGGTGCAGCGGATCATCGAGCTGAACGACCGGGACGACATCCGGCGCGGCGACGTCTTCGTCACGAACGATCCGTACTACGGCGGTGTGACGCACCTGAACGACGTCGTGCTGGCGATGCCGGTGTTCGCCGACGGCGAGCTCGTCGCCTGGACGGCGAACATCGCGCACTGGAACGACGTCGGCGGGATGGTGCCGGGCTCGATCTCCACGAACGCGCGCGAGATCTTCCAGGAGGGTCTTCGTCTGCCGGCGGTGAAGCTGATCTCGGAGGGGACGCCGATCAAGTCGGTGATGGAGATCATGAAGTGCAACAGCCGGCTGCCCGATTTTCTGCAGGGCGACATGTGGGCGGGGATCGCGGCGGCGCGGATCGGCGAGCGGCGGATTCTCGATCTCGTCGACAAGTACGGTCTCGACACGTTCACGACCGGGCTCGATCGCTTCATGGACCACGGCGAGGAGGTTGCGCGGCGCGCGCTCGTCGAACTGCCGAAGGGGAGGTTCAGCCTCGAGGAAGAGCAGGACAGCGGGGCCGCCTGCCGGGTGACGGTCGAGATCACGGACGACGAGTTCATCGTCGACCTGCGCGACAACCCTAACCAGGACCCGGGCCCGAACAACGTCTCCCGCGACGGCGCGGTGATCGCGGCCCAGATCAACTTCATGAACCTCATCGACGCCCGGGGCTCCGCAAACGCCGGCCACTTCCGGCCGCTGACGGTGCTGACGCGCCACGGATCGGTGTTCGACCCCAAGCCGCCGGCTGCGTGCGCGATCTACTACGAGCGCAGGATCCGGTTGTACGACCTGATCTGGCGCTGCCTGGCGCCGCACCTGGGCGACCGGCTGCCGGCGGGGAGCTTCGCCTCGATTTGCGGAACGTTCATCGGTGGGCCGCATCCCGACACGGGCAGGCACTTCACGATCGTCGAGCCGCAGGTCGGCGGCTGGGGCGGCTCGGCGTTCAGGGACGGTAACAGCGCGATGTTCAGCGGTATCCACGGTCACACGTTCAATTGCCCGGCGGAGGTGGCGGAGGCGCGGTACGGCCTGTATGTCGACCAGCTCGCCTTGAACGATGTGCCGGGTGGGGAGGGGGAGCACCGCGGGGGCAGGGGGATCGTGCTCGACTACCGGGTGCGCTCGAACGGCTGCTTCTTCACCTGCGCGTACACCCGCAACAAGCACAAGCCGTGGCCGCTCGAGGGCGGCCGGGAGGGCTCGCCGAACCACGCCCAGGTGATCCGCAAGGACGGACGCGTCGAGGAGCACGCGGTCGTGACCGCGCTCGAGGTGAACGAGGGCGACGTGATCCGGATCCACACCGGCAACGGCGGCGGGTACGGCGACCCGCGGCACCGTCCCCGCGAGCTCGTACTCGACGACCTGCGCAACGGCTACCTCACCGAGGAGCAGGCGCGCACCGTCTACGGCTCGACTGAGAGTCTCTGACCGGCGATGGCGGAGCATTCGCGCCGTTTCGGCTGCGCAGTCGTTCCGAGAGGCAGGGGTGGGCAAGGGTCGGCGAGGATCTCGGCCTGCTTCGCGGGCGCGCGCAGCCGGAGGCAGGCGATGATGCCGAGCGCGGGCGCCAGCGCGCTGATCGTCAGCGCGGTCTTCAGGTAGACGGCGTCGGCGACGGCGGCGAGAACGGCGGCGCCGCCGCCGCCGATCCCGATCGCTAGCCCCACGATCCAGAGGGGCACGAACGCGAGTAACGTGAACCACGCGACGCTGCGCAACGCGATCACGGCGCTCAGCAGCGCCATCGCTCGTCGCCGATCGTCGCCGCGGTGATACGCGGTAACACCTTGCTCGGTTGTGAGCCGCGAGAGGAGCGGCACCAAGCGCACGAGGCCCGAGC
>JBGPLW010000129.1:0-7422 GCA_041486645.1 Gaiellaceae bacterium
ACCGGATATGTATGGCTACAAGAACGTCAAGTGGCTGAAGGAGATCGAGCTGGTGTCGCGGCCGAGCTGGGGCTACTGGGAATATCTGGGGTACGACCGTAACGCCTGGGTCGGCAGGTCGAACGGGCGCCGCACCTGAACGATCGCTCGACCTCTCCGAAATGTCACCGGCAGCCTACGGTGCTAGGGCACTGATGTTCTGGCAGCTGGTCGCAAACGGCCTCGTCACGGGATCGGTAATCGCGATTGCGGCGGCGGGCGTGTCGCTCGTCTACGGGATCCTGCGACTCGTCAACTTCGCGTACGGCGACTTCATGGCGTTCGGGGCGCTCGCCGCGTACGCGTTCAACGGGCCGCTGGGACTCGGGATGGTCCCGTCGACCCTGCTCGGCATGCTCGCTACCGCTGTGCTCTCGCTCGTGCTCGACGTGGCGCTCTGGCGGCCTTTGCGAGCGCGCCGCGCCGGTTTCATGAGCCTCTTCCTCGCGTCGATCGGGCTCGCGCTCGTCCTGCGCCAGGTGCTCCTGCTCGCGTACGGCCCGCAGCCGCAGGCCTACGCGGTCGACCAGTACAAGGTCTACGTGATCGGGAGTGTCCGCCTCTCGGAGCCGCAGCTCATCACCATTGTCGTCGCCGCTGTCGCGATCGGCGCGATCGGCGTCTTCCTCTCGCGCTCGACGGTTGGCCGGACGATGCGCGCGCTCGCCGACGACCGGGCGCTCGCTGCGATCGCGGGCATCCACGTTGGCCGCGTGATCACCTACACGTGGATCATCTCCGGCTTGCTGGCCGGGCTTGCGGGCGTGCTCGCCGGGCTCGTCCAGTCGTCGTTCGACCCGAACTTCGGCTTTCAGCTCCTGCTCCCCGTGTTCGCCGCGGTCGTGCTCGGCGGGATCGGTAGTGCCTACGGCGCGCTAGCGGGCGGGCTCGTCCTCGGGCTTGCGATGGAGCTCTCCACGTGGCAGTCCCTCCTCGGCGGCGTCAACCCGGTGTACAAGCCGGTGGTCTCCTTCGGGATCCTCGCCGCCGCGCTGATGGTTCGGCCGCAGGGCCTCTTCGGTCGCGCGAGGGTCGTGTGAACGCGCTCGCGAGCGGCAGCTTCTGGGCGTTCGTCGGCGTGGTCGCAGGTATCTACACGATCCTCGCGCTCGGTCTTCAACTGCAGTTCGGCTTCACCGGAATGCTCAACTTCGGCCAGGTCGCCTTCATGGCGATCGGCGCCTACGCGATGGCCATCCTCGTCGTCAAGGAGGGCTGGAGCATGTGGCTTGCGGCGCCCCTCGGGGTGGCCGCCGCGGGGGTTGCGGGTCTCCTGCTCGGGCTTCCGGCGTTGCGTCTCCGATCCGACTACTTCGCGATCGTCACGATCGCGTTCAGCGAGATCGTGCGGTACGTCGCAACGAACGAGGACTCGCTGACCGGCGGCTCGCAGGGCACGATCGCGCTCGGCAAGGTCGGCGTCGCCGCGCAGTACAACGGACAGTGGGAACGCTTTCAGGCGAGCGTCCAGAGCTGGCTCGGCGTCTCCTCGAAGGACGTGACGATGCTCGTCATCGTCTGGAGCGCCGCGATCGTGCTGCTCGCGCTTGTCTGGCTCGCCGTCCGGACACCGTGGGGGCGCGTCCTGCGCGCGATTCGCGAGGACGAGGACGCCGCGGCCTCGCTGGGCAAGAACGTCCTCGTCTACAAGCTGCAGACGCTCGTAATCGGCTCCGCGCTCGCAGGGGTCGCCGGATGCTTCTACGCGTGGCAGTTCTCGTACTTCAGCCCCGACGACTTCCAGCCGCTCTTGACCTTCTTCGCGTGGATGATCCTGATCCTCGGCGGGCTCGGCCGTGTGTGGGCCGTGCCGGTCGGGGCCATTGTCTTCGGGTTTCTCTTCGCTGGCACACGCTTCCTCAACTTCCCGCCGCTCTCGTACCTGAGCGGCGCCGACCGGGCGTATGTGCGGCTGATCGTGATCGGGCTCGTGATCATCGGGCTCGTGCTGTGGCGGCCGCAGGGGATCCTCGGCAAGCGTGCGGAAATGGTGCTCGAGTGAGCGCCGGCCTTCATGTGGACGACGTCGTGCGCGTGTTCGGCGGCCTGCGCGCCGTCGACGGCGCGAGCCTCGATGTCGAGGCCGGTTCGATCACCGGCCTGATCGGACCGAACGGCGCGGGCAAGTCGACGCTCTTCAATTGCATCTCCGGCTTCCTTCGGCCGCAGTCGGGTCGCGTGCTTCTGGACGGCAAGCGGATCGAGCGCCGCTCACCGCACCGGATCGCACATGCGGGGCTCGTCCGCACGTTCCAGACCCCGCGCGCGCTGACGCGGATGACCGTGCTCGAGAACGTGATGCTCGCCGCGCCGCACCATCGAGGCGAGCGGCTCGGAGGGTCGATCGCGCCCGGCGCTCGCCGCCGCGAGCGCGAGGTGATGAGGCGGGCCGCCGAGTTTCTCGAGCTCGTCCGGCTCGACGGACATGCCGCTGCGCTCGCCGGCACGCTCTCCGGCGGCCAGCGCAAGCTGCTCGATCTCGTCCGGGCGCTGATGGCGGAGCCGCGGATCCTCTTGCTTGACGAGCCGATGGCCGGGGTCGGCCCGGCCTTGCGTGTCGAGTTGCTCGAGCACATTCTGGCGCTACGCGAGCGCGACGGGATCACGCTCTTCATCGTGGAGCACGACCTCGACTTCGTGATGCGCGCGAGCGATCGAGTGATCGTGATGAACAACGGTCGCGTGATCATGCAGGGCTCCCCGAACGAAGTGCGGGCCGACGAGCGCGTGATCGATGCGTATCTCGGTGCGCATCACGAGGTCGCATGAGCCTCCTCGAGGTCGACGCACTCGAAGCAGGGTACGACGACGCACTTGTGCTGCGCGGCGTGTCGCTTGTGGCAGACGCACATGAGATCGTCGCCGTGATCGGACCGAACGGCGCCGGCAAGTCGACGATGCTGAAGGCGGTCTACGGGCTCGTTACGTGGCGCGGTGGCTCGGTGCGCTTCGCGGGCGAGGACGTGACCGGCTTGCGGGCCGACCGCCTCACCCGACGCGGGCTCAACCTCGTTCCGCAGACCGAGAACGTCTTCCCGACGCTCACGCTCGCGGAGAACATTCACGTCAGTGCGCTGGTGCTGCCGAAGCACGAACGCCGCGCCGCCGTCGAGCGGGTCCGCGAGCTGTTCCCGATCCTCGGCGAGCGATCGCGCCAGCGTGCCGGCACGCTCTCGGGGGGCCAGCGCAAGCTCGTCGCGCTGGCGCGCGCGCTTGTCACGCAACCGAGGTTGCTGCTGCTCGACGAGCCGTCCGCGGGCCTCTCGCCGCTGGCGATGGACGCGGTGTTCGACAAGTTGGTCGAGATCAACGCGCTGGGGATCGGGATCGTCATGGTCGAGCAGAACGCACGCCGCGCGCTCGCACTCGCGCACCGCGGCTACGTGCTCGACACCGGACGCAACGCGATCGAAGGGAGCGGCGCCGACCTACTGCGCGACCCGAAGGTGGCCGAGCTCTACCTCGGTGGCTCCGCGACGATCGCGTCGAGCTCCACCTCGACGAGCACGTCGTCGGGGATGAATCCCGAGACGAAGTAGGTCGTGTTCGCGGGCTCGACGCCGGCGAACGCTTCGGCGTGTGCCCGGATCGCGCCCTGCCAGTCGCAACCCTGCGACAGCAGCAACCGAGTGCGCAGGACGTCCTCCTTCGAGGCGCCGAGCTCATCCGCTGCGGCGAGCGCCCGTGCAATCGCCTCGCGCGTCTGCTCGTAGACGTCGCCGCCCTCGCGCGCCGCCGTCCCGCTCACTGCGACGTACTGTTCGATCCGAACGGCGCGGGAATAGGCGGCGACTTCTTCGAAGCCGCCGCCCTCCCTGTATGTCCTCCGCATCAGCCGCTGACAATCGCGATCAGGGCGATCCCTTGAAGGTGACAGTCTTCAGGGTGTCGATCTTGCCGGCGCTCGAGTACTTCCAGATCTCGAACACGGCCGAGCCGACGTCGCCGTTCGCGTCGAAGTCGACCGGGCTGAATGCGCCCTCGTAGTCGACGTCCTTGCCTGCGAGGACCAGCTTGATCGCCTTCGCCATCTGCAGGTAGGTGACCTTGACGCCGGGCGGTCCCGAGACCGCGACGAGATTCGCCTTGATCTTCGCCGGCGAGGATGAACATGCTTTCAGCGCGGCGAGGAATGCGACGTTCTCCGCGTCGAGTGCGGTGCCCTCGAAACCGGTGTACGGCTTGGCGCCCGTCACATGCTTCGTCCAGTACGCGGCGAACGATGCGCCGGCCGGGCCGCCTGCCGCGCTCGCGGCGGTGCCGCGAAGCCCGACGACCGGGCTGCCGATCGCGTCGAGGACAGTCGTGTTGCGGAGCGCCTCGGTCATGAACGTGCGCGAGGCATCCCACTTACCGGTGCGCACGAGCGAGGCTGCGTACTTTTGGAACGTCTCAGGGAAGTCGATGATGACCCATCCCTTGGGGCTCCCGCCGACGAGCTGGCCCATCTCGCTGTCGAAATTCGGCTGGTCGGGGTTCCACGAGATGTTGACTCCGACTTTCCCGCCGAGCTTCGTGAACTGCGTGACGAACAGCTGCTTGAGCGCGGTGCCGAACGCGTCGTTGCGGGCGCCGACGTTGACAGTCGCGCCACTTCCGAACGCGTCCAGCACGGCCTGAGCGAGCACCTTGCCCTGCAGCGTGTCGGAGGGATACGTTCGCCAGAGATAGCCGTTGTCGGCGATGTCGGTGATCTGTGGCGCGCTCGACGTCGGCGAGATCTGCACGATGTGGTTCGGAATCGTGACCGACTGCGCCATCGGGATCGTCGCACTCGAGGCCATTTCTCCGATGATCACGTTGGCGTGATTCGACTTGACGAGCTTCGTCGTCGCCTCGACCGATGCGGTCGCCTGTGTCTGCCCGTCCTCCGAGCCGACGAGGCTGACGCGGATCTTCTTCGCGAGCCCCGTCTGTTTCAGCGCGGCGTTCTGCAGGCCGATGCCGACCTTGACGGCACGGTCGAGGTTCGCCCCGTAGGCGGCGAGGCCGCCGGTGAACGGCAGCACGTCGCCGATCCGCAGGGTGAATCCGCACGCCTTGGACTGCTGCGCGGTGCGCGTCGTCCCTGCCGACCCAACCGAGGTCACTACCGCCGCCGTCGCGGCCACGATCATTGCAGCGGCGAGCGCGGTGACTCTCCTTCTTCTCACGATTCCTCCTTCGCGGCTCAGAATGTCGCAACACTGACCGATCGGTCGCTCCCGCGCAAGTACCGGGGTATCCTCTCCTCGATGGGGGGCGGTTCCTGATGACCGAGATGCGCCTCTACGACATTCGCGTCACCGTAGAGCGGATCGAAGGCCGCTCGGTCTGCGGGCTCGAGGTTGGCGACTATTTCGAGGTGACGGAGTCGAACCGTGTGCGCATCCCGGAGGGGCGGCATTTCTGCCTGTACGCGCTGCAGGCGGTGATGCCCCTGATCCCAGCGAAGCAGCGGCAGCTCGCCGCCGAGGACTGGCTCGAGCGGGACAATCTCGTCTGCTGTCCCGACCCCGACGAGCGCGTGATCATGCGCATCGAGCGGACCGGGGAGCGCACGCTCGTCACCGAGGACCTGACCTGAGCGAGCTCGGGCTCGGGCTCCAGTCCGACAAGAGCGCAGAGGAGTACGTCGCTCTCGCGCAGCGTGCCGAAGCCGGCGGCTTCGACGTGATCTCGGTCTTTCACGACCTTCTCTTCCAACCGGCGATCTACCCGCTGCTGCTGATCGCGGGCGTGACCGAACGCGTGCGGATCGGGCCAGCCGCGCTCAATCCGTCGACGCTCCATCCGGTCGAGCTGGCGGGCCAGGCAGCTGCGCTCGATCTCGCATCGGGCGGGCGCGCCTACCTCGGTCTCGTCGCGGGCGCGTGGCTCGACCGGCTCGGGCTCGATGAGCGCCGGCCCGTGCGGCGGCTGCGCGAGGCCGTGGAGATCGTGCGGCGGCTGCATGCCGGCGACCGCAGCGGGTTCACGGGTGAGCTCTACATGCTCGCGCCGGGTGCGGGACTCGAGTACGCGCCGCTGCGCAGTCGCATCCCGCTGATGATCGGCACCTGGAAGCCGCGGATGGCCGCACTCGCTGCAGAGACGGCCGACGAGGTCAAGATCGGAGGTTGCGCGAACCCGGAGATGGTGCGACTGATGCGCGAATGGATCGGGAATGACGAGGTCGGGATCGTCGTCGGGGCGGTCACGGTCGTCGACGAGGATGGGCAGGCTGCACGCGCCCGTGCCGCCGAGGAGGTCGCGATGTACCTCGACGTCGTCGGCGGGCTCGACCCGACGCTCGGTCTGGCGCCCGGCGACCCGGTCCCACTCGACCGCTTCGTCATTGCCGGGACGCCCGAGGAGGTCGCCGCGCACGCGGAGCGCTTGCTCGAGGCCGGTGCGAAGCGGGTCGAGTTCGGGACGCCGCAGGGGCTGACGACGTCGGAGGGTGTCGGTCTTCTGTGCGACCGCGTGCTGCCGCTGCTCCGTTAGCCGTGGGCGTGGATTGAGTCTCGTCGGAGACGGCGCAGGCGCAGTAGTCCTGTGATGTGAGCGGCCGTCGGCCGGCCTCCACGCGGACGGTGAAGGCGGTTCACACGGGAAGTCACACGGCGGGTATCATGGCCGCGCCGACGAGTCGGGAGTCCAGTGCGCCCGACTTCGAGGTATTGAATGCCTGCGAGGCAGGCACTCTTGGGCGGTTAGCTCAGTTGGGAGAGCACCAGCTCGACAAGCTGGGGGTCACTGGTTCGAGCCCAGTACCGCCCATCCCACGGAAGCCCTGCTAGCGCGGGGCTTTCTCGTAGCCTGCGACTTCTTCTGACTCAGGCACGCCGACCGTTTCAACGTCGTTTGTGCCAATTCGTGCCATTGCGCCCACTCGATCGCGCGATCGTACTCGCAGCGCTCGGCCTTCGTCATGCGTTCGCGCCGCTTCACGGCCGGCGCGTACACGTTCAGCGTGAACCGGACGTCCTCATGACCGATCTGTCCGGCGATGTAGACCGGGTCGTCGCCGCAGGCGGCACGGAGGGACGCATAGCTGCGGCGGAGGCCGTGCGGGCGGACGTCGCCGAGCGGCTCGATCCCGAGTTCGGCCAGCTTCACGTTCGCGCGCTCGATCGCCTTGATGAAGAGGCACTGCCGGATGTTCTGCCGGTTGTCCTTGCGTCCGGCTGCGGTCGGGAACACGAGGTCGGTTGGCTTCTTCCACTTCGATCGGTCCAGGTAGGCGGCGAGCTCGTCTCGTGGCGCCGGCGTCATGTCGACGACGCGGATACCCGCCTCCGTCTTTGCCCTCCCGATCGTCAGCGTCCCCTTCGCGAGGTTGACGTCGTGCCGCTCGAGCGACAGTGCCTCGTCGACCCGCAACCCTGCGGGGTTCGCCGGGATCAACTCGTACTCAACCGC
>JBGPLW010000130.1:0-7385 GCA_041486645.1 Gaiellaceae bacterium
CGGGGCAGTGCGGGCGGTTGCGGCGCGTAGCAGCGCTACGGGCCGCGGCCGAACGTGCTGAACCGCGCCGCGCCTGGGGCGTCATCCGGCCCGGCGGAATTTCACATCAGGCCTCTAGGCCGTTGCGGCGGCGAGGATGTACCAGAGCTTCTCGAGCCGCGGCATGCCGGACTCGACCGGCCCGCTCTCGAGCTCGGAGAGGCCGACCGGCTCGAGGCGCGGTGCGAGCTCGCGCAGATCGAAGCCGAGATGGCCCCCGTGGGGCGCGTGCAGGGTCGGCTTCGCAGCGTCCTGCACCCCGCCGATGTCGACGATGAGCGCACGCCCGCCGGGCTTCAACACGCGCCTCAGTTCGTGGACCGTGGCCCGAAGCGTGTCGTGCGGAAGGTGATGGAGGACGAGCGTGCTGAGCACGACATCGAGGCTTGCATCCTCGAACGGCAGCGCCTCGCCCGTTCCCCTCCGGAAGTCCACGTCGACTCGCGCGCGCCGCGCCTTGCTCCGCGCGCGCGCGAGGAGATTCTCCGCCGGATCGATGCCGTAGACCGTGCCGGAGGTGCCGACACTCCTTGCGGCGGCGATCGCGAGCGTCCCCGTACCGCAACCGACGTCGAGCACCGACTCGCCCGGGGCGAGATGTGCGAGCTCCACCTGCTTCTTGCGGAAACGCCCCTCCCGCCCGCGCGACGCGACGAAGAGCATCAGGTCGTAGCGCAGGGCACCCGGCATCGGACGCGACTCGAAGGTCTGCTCGACCGTCATGTGAGCCCACCGACGAGCGTCTGCGCGAAGCTCCGCGCACGTGCCTTCTGCTCTGCGCGCGGCGGCGCGCCCATCATCGACGGGACGGCGAGCAGCGCGACGCCGCCGATGAGGAGGTCGGTCGCAGCGTCGAGGTCGACGCCGGCCGCGAGGCGGCCGAGACGCCGCTCCTCGCCGAGGTAGACAAGGACTGCGTCGCGGATCTGCTTCCCGCCGAACGGCTGCGTCTCAGAGTGGATGTCCTGCATGAAGCGGTGCAGGAGCGGCGGTTCGGCGAGCAGCTTGCCGATGATCGGCATCGCCTCGACGTGCAGCGCGAAGAGCGCCTCGGCGAGCGTCCCGAGATTCTCGGCGAGCGATCCTTCGCCCGCTGCCGGCGCCGCGGCCTCGAGCTGTGCGACGAGAGCTGCAAAGCGCCGCACGAGCGCCGTGAGAACGAGGTCGTTCTTGTCGGCGAAGTAGTTGTAGAGCACGCCTTCGGAGACCTCGGCGGCCCGCGCGAGCTCCCGCGTCGTGATCGCGGTGACCGAGCGCTCGGCCAGCAGCCGTTCGGCGACGTCGAGCAGGTGGGCGCGGAGGGCGGCGCCTGCGTCCCCTTCGACGCCGCTGACGGCCCGGGCGACCCTCGGCGACATTATGAGCGTCCGTTCATGAGCATGCGCTCAGTATAGGGACGCCGAGCACCCGCCGCAAGTCCGGCGCAGGCGAAGGCGGTGTCTCGAGGCTAGCCCGCGACCGGCGGCGGAGGGGGCGGGAGCTGTCCGAACGCGCCGTCCAGGACGAGGTAGCCGAGGAAGGCGTTGTTGATCTTGTACTTCTGGAACCGCCGGTACCGATCCCAGGCGAGGACGGCGGCGAGGAAAGCCGTGATCGCGAGCGCCCAGAGAACGCCGCTGCTCAGCGTATGGACCGTGTGCCCGGACTTCACGGCCGCCCCGTCTCGACCGAGGCGAACGAAGAGGGCGACGACCACGATCGGGAATGCGACGGCGAGACCGCGGTAGAACCCTTCGCGGTACTGGTAGATCTCGCGGTCGCCGGTCGAGCCGTTCTGCGCGATCGCGGTGTCGCAGATGAGGTAGTTCCAGAAGCCGGCGGCGTCGCCCGTGACCTTCGTGCCCGCCTCGACCTCGTGCTGCAGGCCCTCGGGGAGCGCATTGAAGAGCTTCTGCTCCGGGGAGAGCTCCAGGCGGTTCGCAATCGCCTGCACGAGGTGGCCGACGATGTACCCGGTGACGATGAGGGCGAACCAGCCGGCCCCACCCTTGACGAACGCGTGGAGCGGGTGCTTCGGCCAGAAGAGCGACCAGCCGAAGATGCCGAGGCCGGCGAGCGCAACGAGGCCGGGGAACAGGTACCCGAAGATGTCGTAGAGCGTGACCTTGACGTCAGCCAGGCCCGGCATGCCGCAATCGTCCCACCGGCCCAGGTCATTGTCCAGAGGCAACTGTTGGGACGGGCGGGATTTGGCATTCTCCCGGAGGTGGCCGTCACACCCGATCTCGCCCTCCTCGAACGAGTGCGCGACGTTCTCGCCGACCAGCCCGTCACGGAGACGGAGCTGCGCGTGCTCGGCGAGCAGATCGACGGGCTCGTGCGCGTTCTCGGCGCGCAGCTCGAGAGCAGCGAAACCCGGCTGACCGAGCTCGCGAATCAGCCGGCGAGCTCGCTCACCGGCATCGCGGACGAGCTCCACCGCGTCGAGACACTTCGCCCTCGACTCGAGGAGGCGCGTTCCCTGCTGAACGACCTCGAGACCCGTGCGCGCGAGCTGCGCACGTCGTGGCTCATTCAGCAGGCGGACAACCCGCTCAACCGCTGAAGGTCTTCTCCTTGCGCGTCCGCACGTAGACGATGTCGCCGCGCTCGAGCTCGAGCTCCTCGGCTTCGTTCCGCGTCAGCTGCGCGTAGAGGCGCTCGCCGTCGTCGCGCACGAGCTCGATGCGCGTCTCGAAGCCGAGGCGGACGATGCGCTCGATCTGGGCTTCGCGTGTCGACCCGTTCGGCTCGTGCCGCAGCTCGATGTCGTGTGGCCGTACCCACGCATCGTCGAGCTTGTTCACCGGGCCGACGAAGCTCATCACGAACTCGTTCGCCGGCTCGTCGTAGAGCTGTCCCGGCGGCGCGATCTGCTCGACGCGGCCCTTGTTCATGACGACGATCGAGTCGGAGAGCTCGAGCGCCTCCTCCTGGTCGTGCGTGACGAAGATCGTCGTGACGTGCATCTCGTCGTGCAGCCGCAGGAGCCACTGCCGGAGCTCGACGCGCACGCGCGCGTCGAGCGCGCCGAAGGGCTCGTCGAGGAGCAGCACCTCGGGCTCGGGCGCAAGCGCACGGGCGAGCGCCATCCGCTGCCGCTGGCCGCCGGAGAGCTGCGCCGGATAACGGCCGCCGAGGCCGCCGAGCTGCACGAGCTCGAGCAGCTCCTCGACGCGCTTGCCGACCTCGTCCTTCGGGCGACGGCGGATCTTCAGGCCGAAGGCGACGTTCTCCCAGACCGTCATGTGCTTGAACGGCGCGTAATGCTGGAACACGAAGCCGACGCCGCGCTTCTGCGGTGCGAGCGCCGTCGCCTCCTTGCCGGAGATGAAGACGTCGCCGCTGTCGGCGACCTCGAGCCCCGCGATGACCCGCAGCAGCGTCGACTTCCCGCTGCCGCTCGGGCCGAGCAGCGCGGTCAGCGACCCGCTCTCGACATTGATCGATACATCGTCGAGCGCGACGAAGTCGCCGAAGCGCTTGGTGACGTTATGCGCCTCGATGGCCAAGGCTGTCCTCCCTCTGACCGAACACCGTCATCAACGCGAGCGTCAAGATCGCGATCGCGGCGAGCACCACGGATGCGGCGTACGCCCCGGTCTCGTTCGCGCCGTTCTCGTAGGCCGCCTGCACGTACTGCGTCATCGTCTGCGTTCGCCCGGCGAGCCCGCCCGAGACGATCGCGACCGCACCGAACTCGCCGAGCGCGCGCGCCATGGTCAACACCACGCCGTACACGACAGCCCACTGGATCGCGGGCAGCGTGATGCGGCGGAAGATCGTGAACGCGTTCGCACCGAGCGTCGCCGCGGCATCTTCTTGCTCGGTGCCGATCTCGCGCAGCACCGGCACCACCTCGCGCACGACGAACGGCAGCGAGACGAAGATCGTCGCGAGCAGGATGCCCGGGTACGCGAACAGGACCCGCACGCCGTGCTCGTTCAGCCACGTGCCGAACCAGCCGTTGTTCGCGTAGAGCAGATAGAGCGCCAGGCCGACGACGACCGGCGAGAGCGCCATCGGGAGGTCGACAACCGCGTTGACGATGCCCATCCCGGGGATGCGGTGCCGCACGATCGCGAGGCCGCAGAGCACGCCGAAGATCGAGTTCAGCGGCACGGCGACGACGGCGACCTCGAGCGTCAGCTTCAACGCGTGCATCGCGTCAGGGTTCGAGATCGCGGTCCAGAACGTCCCGAAGCCGTGCTCGAACGCGCGCCAGAAGATCAGCCCGACCGGCGCGATCAGGATCAGCGCCAGGTAGCCGAGCGAGCCGTAGCGGACGAGGCGCCTAGCGGTCATGACGGGTCGCATAACGGCGAAGGCCGCCGATGCCGAGCAGCACGGCGAGCGAGATGACGAGCAGCAGAACGGCCAGCCCGGCCGCGCCCTCGGTGTCGCCGCTCTCTAGCCGCTGGAAGACGTAGAGCGGCGCCACCTCGGTCTTGAACGGCAGGTTGCCCGCGATGAGGATCACCGCGCCGAACTCGCCGATCGCCCGGGCGAAGGCGAGAGCGAGGCCCGAGAGGAGCGCCGGCAGCAGGTGCGGAAAGACGATGCGCCGGAAGATCGTGAAACGGTTCGCACCGAGCGACGCCGCCGCCTCTTCCATCTCGCGGTCGAGCTCGATCAGCACCGGCTGCACGGTGCGCACGACGAACGGCAGCGTCACGAAGAGCAGCGCCATCAGCACGCCCCAGCGCGTGTATGCGGCGTAGACGTGAACCGCGCTCTTTGGCCCGTACAACGCGAGCAAGGTGAGGCCGGCGACGATCGTGGGCAGCGCGAACGGCAGGTCGATCAGCGCGTTCACGAAGCGCTTGCCCACGAAGTTGTCGCGCACGAGCGTCCACGCGAGCGCCGTCCCCGTGACCGCGTTGATGCCGACGACGGCGAGCGCGAGCCCGAGCGTCAGCTTCAGCGCCGCCTGCGCCTCCGGGTTCCACGCGACCTGCCAGAAGTGATGCCACCCGCCCTGCGTTCCCTTCGCGACGAGCGCCGCGAGCGGGATCAGCACGACGACGCTCAGGTAACCGAGCGCGACACCGCTGCTCAAGGTGGGTGCGCCGAGGGCCCGCCGCCGGGCCCTCGGCATCCGTGCTGCGTCAACCGCCAGTGGAGACCCCCAGCGACTGCTCGATCTTCGCGATGATCCCGCTCGTGGGATCGAAGAACTGCGTGTTCACCTTGGTCCACCCGCCGACGTAGCCGATCCTGAAGAGCTGCGGGCGCGGCGGGAACTGCTTCTTGTACGTGCGGAGGACGTTCAGGTCGACCGGGCGGAAGCCGTTGTCGGCCCAGATCGTCTGCGCCACCGGCGTGTAGAGCCAGTTGACGAACTTCGTCGCCTCCGCCTTGTTGCCGGTGTTCACGGCGGCGAGCGGCGTCTCGATCTGCAACGTCGCCTTCGGGATCGCGTAGAAGACGGGCTTCCCCTGCGCCTGCGCGCTCTTCGCGTCGCTCTCGTAGGTGAGCAGCACATCCCCTCGTCCCGCGAGGAACGTGTTGAGCGCATTGCGGCCGCTCGTGTCCTGCGAGACGTTGTGCTTGAAGAGCTGCGTCAGGTACGCGATGGCCTGCTTGTGCGTCTTGCCCTCACGCAGCATCGCGCCGTACGCGGCCATGACGTCCCAGCGCGCACCGCCCGAGCTGAACGGGTTCGGGAAGACGACGTCGACGCCCGGCTTCACGAGGTCGTCCCACGTCTTGATGTGCTTCGGGTTGCCGTTGCGCAGAACGAAGACGACGACGGACTTCGAGACGAAGCCGCTGTACTTGTTCTTCGTCCAGTTCTTGTCGACGAGCTTCGCGCCGACGAGGCGGTCGACGTCGGTCGAGATGGAGAAGTTCACGACGTCGGCGGGCAAGCCGGCGGCGACCGCCTTGCTCTGCACCTCGGACGCGGCGAACGAGTTCGAGAACTTGACGCCGTTCCCCGCAGGGGTCGCCGAGTAGGCGGCCTCGAGCTTCGGGAAGACGGCGGTCGGAATCGAGTAGGCGGCGAGGGCGAGGTTCGTGTCCTTCTTGGCCGCGCCGGCCGTCGTTGCTGCGGCCAGGGCCGCGAGGGCGAGGAGAACGGAGACTGAGCGACGCACGATAACGAGTTCCACCTTTCCAATCGACTTGGTTGGATTTGAGCCAGGCTAATGACAGGTATAAACGGATGTCAAATCGGGACCAACAAGAAGGGCCCCTTGCGGGGCCCCACTCGTTGCGTCAAGACGCGGGTCGGACTAGCCGACGGGCCGCACGTTCGTCGCCTGGGGGCCCTTCTGCCCCTCTGTTGCCTCGAACTCGACCTTCGCACCTTCGGACAGGGACTTGAAGCCCTCGCCGCTGATGCCGCTGTGGTGGACGAACAGATCCTTCGATCCGTCATCGGGGGTGATGAAGCCGTACCCCTTCTCGTCGCTGAACCACTTCACGGTTCCGGTTGCCAATTGATTCACCTCCCCCTGCTACCACCGAGAACGGCGTCCGCGGCGGCTCGTGTAGACGAGCTTCGGCCGCGCGCTTCGCATTCCCGTGCGTTCAAATTGCTCTTTGTGCCCGAGGCGTGCCGCGACGCGGCTTACATCTGCCTGCTGGTCGGGTAGGACGAGGGTGCTGCCGCGGCCGGAGCGACCGGCACGGCCGGTCCTTCCGACGCGGTGCACGTAGCCCTTGTCGTCCTCGGGCGGGTCGAAATTGATGACGTGGCCGATGTCGTCGAGGTCGAGACCTCGAGCGGCCACGTCGGTGGCAATCAGGGTGGTGGAGCGGCCCGAGCGGAACCGCTCGAGGGCGCGCTCGCGCTGCGGCTGGCCCATGTCGCCGTGCATGGCGACGACGTCGACGCCGCGGCGCGCAAGCTTCTGCGCGAGGCGGTCGGCGCCGCGCTTCGTGCGCACGAAGACGAGCGAGAGCCCCTCTTCGGCGCCGAGCAGCTCGACGAGCGTGTCGACCTTGCCGTCCGGTGTCACCGACACGAAGTGGTGGAGGATGACGCCGTCGTCGTTCGAGATCTCGCGCAACGCCTCGAAGCGCGCGGGATCCTCGGTGTAGCTGTCGGCGAGCTCGCCGACCTCGCCGTCGAGCGTCGCCGAGAAGAGCATGGTCTGCCGCTCCTTCGGGACGCTGCGGAGGATCTTCTCGACCTGCGGGCGGAAGCCCATGTCGAGCATGCGGTCGCCCTCGTCGAGGACGAGGATCCGAATGCCGGCGAGCGAGATCAGCCTGCGCTCGATCAGATCCTGGAGGCGGCCCGGAGTGGCGACGAGGATCTGCGCGCCGTGCAGCCGCTTGGCCTGCGACGCGACGGGGGCGCCGCCGTAGGCGACGCCGACGCGGACGCCCTTGGCGGCCGCGAGGGTTGCGATCTCCTC
>JBGPLW010000131.1:0-7316 GCA_041486645.1 Gaiellaceae bacterium
CGCGACGAGCACCGACATGCCGTGCGCCCCCGCGGCCGCAAACGCCTTGAGGTCGGCCTGGATGCCGGCGCCGCCGCCGGAGTCGGAGGTCGCGATCGTGAGCGCGCGCGGGACGGTCAAAACACTCCCTTCGCCGGTACGAACCGGATCAGGTTCAGCGGGTGTGATCTCAGCCGCTCTCGAGCGGCACCCCGGTGTCGTCAGGCTAGCAATGCACCATTGAGGACGTGCGGCTCCTCTCCCTGCTCGGGCTCGTCGGCCTCTGGTCGGCAGCGTCGTCACTCGGCGGCTCGTTCGTCGTCACGCTGCTCTTCACCACCGGTGCCGCCCTGCTCGGGCTCTGGGCGCTCGCCGCCTTGCGGGAACCGTGAGGCTCCCGCCCGCGCTCGCCGCGAGCGCGACCCCTCGCATCCTCGAACTGCTCGGCGAGCCGCCTGGCCGGGTGCTCGAGCTCGGCTTCGCCGGGATCCACGCAACCCCGCTCCGTCTCGCGGGCTTCGACGTCGTCGTCGTCGAGCCGGATCCGGCGTTTCGCGAGCGAGCGCGCCAGCGGGCGGGCGAGGTGCTCACCGCTGCGCCGGCCGAGCCGTTCGACGCGGTGATCGCTCCCGAGGGCCATGAGCACCCGAGCGCGCCCAGAGTGATCCTCGTCCGGCAGGATGGTTCCGTATGGAGCTCCGCCTCGTCCTGACGGTCGACGACTTCGAGCAGGCGCTCGCGTTCTACCGCGACGCGCTCGGGCTCCCGGAGCGCGAGGCGTGGGAGGCCGAAGGAGCCACCGCCCGAATCGCCATCCTCGACGCGGGCCGGGCGACGCTCGAGCTCGTGAACGACGCGCAGGCGGCCGCGATCGACGAGATCGAGGTCGGCGCACGCGTCGCGGGCCCCGTCCGGATCGCCTTCGACGTGGACGACAGCGACGCGGTCGCCGCACGGCTCGTCGCGGCGGGCGCCGAGCAGCTCGCGCCGGCGGTCACGACACCCTGGAACGACCGCAACGTGCGCCTGCGGGCCCCGGACGGGATGCAGCTCACGCTGTTCACCGTTGTGGACTGACCTTCTTCAGGGCGACGAGCTCGCCTACCTCACGGAAACGCCCGCACGCGACCCGCGCATCGAGGCGATCCCGGACGCGGTGCATCCGAAGGTGCGCGAAGCGCTCGCGCGCCAGGGCATCGACTCCCTGTACACGCATCAGGCGGAGGCATGGGAAGCGGCGCGGCGCGGCGAGAACTTCATCGTCACGACCGGCACGGCCTCGGGCAAGACGCTGGCGTTCAACCTGCCGGTGCTCGACGCGCTCGCCGCGGAGCCGAAGAACCGCGCGCTGTACCTCTATCCGACGAAAGCGCTCGCGCAGGACCAGGCGCGCGCGCTCGGCGAGCTCGCCGTGCCGCGCGTGCGCGCGGCGATCTACGACGGCGACACACCGCAGGAGCGACGTTGGCAGATCCGCAAGTGGGCGAACCTCGTGCTCACGAACCCGGACATGCTGCATATCGGCGTGCTGCCGCGGCACGACCTCTGGGCGGACGTCCTGCACAACCTCCGCTACGTCGTCGTCGACGAGGCGCACGTGTACCGCGGCGTGTTCGGCTCACACGTCGCGAACGTGCTGCGCCGCCTGCGCCGGCTGGCGCGCGTCTACGGCGCCGACCCGCAGTTCCTGCTCGCCTCGGCGACGATCGCGAATCCGGGCGAGCTCGCGCACTCGCTGCTCGGCGTCGAGACGACGGTGATCAGCGACGACGGCGCGCCGCGCGCGGAGCGCACGATCGCACTCTGGAACCCGGAGCTGATCGACGCCGAGCTCGGCCTGCGCGCAAGCGCGCTCGGCGACGCAGCGCGGCTGATGTCGGAGCTCGTGAAGCGCGACCTGCGGACGATCTGCTTTGCGAAGAGCCGCAAGCAGGCGGAGCTGATCCACCGCATGACGGCCGACCGGGTCGACGCAGCGACGGCGAAGCGGCTGGCTCCCTACCGCGCCGGTTACACGCCGGCGCAGCGGCGGGACATCGAACGGCGGCTCGTCGAAGGCGAGCTCCTCGGCGTCGCGGCAACCGACGCGCTCGAGCTCGGCATCGACATCGGACTGCTCGATTGCGCGATCTCCGTCGGCTTTCCGGGCACGGTCGCGAGCCTCCGCCAGCAGTGGGGCCGAGCCGGGCGGCGCGGCCACGGCCTCGCGATCCTCGTCGCCTCGGAGGACGCGCTCGACCAGTACTTCATGCGCGAGCCGGAGATGCTTCTCGAGCGCCGCGTCGAGGCCGCGATCCTCGACCATGCGAACCCGCGAGTGCTCGACGGCCACGTCGCAGCCGCGGCGTACGAGGCTCCGGTCGACGACGCCGATCGCGCGACACTCGGCGACGAGGCACTCGAGCGCGCGCCGCATGTGCCCGAGCTCCAGCACACGAAGCACGGCTGGGTCTGGGCCGGCAAGGACTATCCCGCGGGCCGCACGCAGCTGCGCTCGGCGAGCGCCGACTCGTTCACGATCGTCGACGCGACCACGGGCACGGTGCTCGGAGTCGCCGAGCGCGAGCGCGCGTATTCGACCGTGCACGAGGGCGCGGTCTACCTGCACCTCGGCGAGCAGTGGCTCGTCCAGGAGCTCAACCTGGTCGGGCGGCGCGCCGTCGTCGTGCCGCACACGGGCGACTGGTACACGCAGGTGAAGAAGGAGACCGACACCGCCGTCGAGGAGCCGCTCCGGGTCGAGCGCCGCTGCGGGCTGCAATTGACGTTCGGGCGCGTGTCGGTGACGGAACAGGTCGTCGCGTACCAGCAGAAGGGCATTCGCGACCAGGCGACGCTCGCGACAATCGCCCTCGACCTGCCGCCGACTGTGTTCGAGACGGAGGCGGTCTGGTTCGTGCCGACGAGGTCCCAGCTCGACGGCCTCGAGGCGATGCCGACGCTGCTGTCGTCGCTGCACGCCGCCGAGCACTCCATGATCGCGCTGCTGCCGCTCTGGGCGATGTGCGACCGGTGGGACATCGGCGGCCTCTCGACCAACATCCATCCGGACACCGGCGCGCCGACGATCTTCGTCTACGACGGGCACCCCGGCGGCGTCGGCATCACCGAGCGCGGCTTCGCTCAGTTCGAGGGCTGGGTCGCCGACACGGTACGGCTGCTCGACGGCTGCCCGTGCGAGCGAGGCTGCCCGTCGTGCGTCCAGAGCCCGAAGTGCGGCAATCTCAACGAGTACCTCGACAAGGCCGGCGCGCTCACACTCCTGCGCAGAATGTCGAAATCCGGCTAGGCCGCTCGTCGAACGGGCGTCATCGAAGAAGGAGAGGTCATGCGCTACATGCTGTTGCTGTACAACGAGCCGCTGCCGGAGGACGAAATCACGCCCGAGCTCTGGCAGAGGGTGGTCGACTCGCACCTCGAGTTCACACGGAAGCTGACCGAGGCGGGTGCGCTCGTGGCGAGCGCGCCGCTCGAGCCCGTGGAGAACGCGAAGACGATCCGCCTGCGCCGTCGCGAGAAGCTCGTCGTCGACGGGCCGTTCGCGGAGACGAAGGAAACGCTCGGCGGGTACTACCTGATCGAGGCGGACTCGCTCGACGACGCCGTTCGCTGGGCGGGCGAGCTCGAAGCGGTGGCGGACGGGTCGATCGAGGTGCGCCCCGTTCTCCAGCTCGGTGTCGATAACAGCCGCCCCCGTTCGTCGTAGAGTCGAAACCGATCTCGAAGGAGGAACCACATGCAGTACATGCTGCTCGTCTACGACACGCCGGATGCGTGGCCCACGCTGACCGAGGAGGAGATGGGCGCGGTCTACAGCGAGTACACGGCCGTTTCGCAGAACAAGGCGACGAAGCACAGCGCCCAGCTCAAGGGCACCGAGGAGGCCAAAACCGTCCGGATCAAGGATGGCCAGACGCTCGTCACGGACGGCCCGTTCGCCGAGACGAAGGAGCAGCTCGGCGGCTACTACCTCGTCGAAGCGGGCTCGATCGCCGAGGCGACGAAGCTCGCGGAGCAGATTCCGTCCGCGCGCTTCGGCGGCTCCGTGGAGGTCCGGCCGATCGTGGAGATGTAGCAATGCGGTACGCGCTGCTCATCTACGGCGAGGACGGCGACCGAGACGAGTTCTCGGACGACGAGCGGCGAGCCTGGTACGCCGAGTACTCGGCACTCACGTCCGACCTTCGCGAGCAGGAGAAGCTGCTCGGCGGCGAGGAGCTCCAGCCCGTCGCAACCGCGACGACGATCCACGTGCGGAAAGGCGACACGCTCGTCTCCGACGGGCCGTTCGCCGAGACGAAGGAGGTCCTCGGCGGCTTCTACCTGATCGAGGCCGATTCGCTCGACGAAGCCATCGATTGGGCGGCGCGCATCCCGTCGGCGCGGATCGGCACGATCGAGGTGCGTCCGGTCGTCGTCCACACGGAGCCGGCGGCATAGACGACCTCGTTCGCGCCTACCGGGACGAGCGTGCACGGTGCATCGCGATCCTCGGCCGCGTCCTCGGCGATCTCGATCTCGCCGAGGACGCGGTTCAGGACGCCTTCGTCCGGGCCGCCGAGCGCTGGCCGCGTGACGGGACGCCCGCGAATCCGGGTGCGTGGATCGTGGCGACTGCGCGAAACCGGGCGATCGACAGGATCCGGCGCGAGCAGACGTTCGCACGCAAGGCGGAGCTGCTCGCACGTGCGGAGCAGCTGCCCGAAGACGAGGAGGCGATCATCCCCGACGAACGACTCGAGCTGATCTTTGCGTGCTGCCACCCGGCGCTCGCCGCGGACGCGCAGGTCGCGCTGACGCTGAGTCTCGTCGGCGGACTGACCACGGAGGAGATCGCGCGCGCCTTCATCGTCCCCGAGGCGACGCTCGCGCAACGGCTCGTGCGCGCAAAGCGGAAGATCCGCGACGCGGCGATCCCGCTGCGCGTGCCGGCCGAGCACCTGCTGCCCGAGCGGCTGCGCACGGTGTTTGCGGCGATCTACCTCGTGTTCAACGCCGGCTACGGGCCGCCGGTGCGACGCGAGCTCTGTGCAGAGGCGATCCGCCTCGCGTTGCTGCTCGCGACCTTGATGCCGGACGAAGCGGAGACGCACGGGCTGCATGCACTCCTCCTCTTCCAGGACGCGCGGCGGGACGCACGCGTGTCCGGCGACGGCCGCCTCGTTCTCCTCGACGATCAGGATCGAGCGTTGTGGGACGCGGCGGAGATCGTGCAGGCGCGGGCGGCGCTCGAGCGCGCGCTGTCCCTGCGGATGCCTGGGCCGTACCAGCTGCAGGCGGCGATCGCCTCGCTGCACGCGGACGACGAGACCGACTGGAGCGAGATCGCGCTCCTCTACAGCCGGCTGCTCGACTTCACGCCGTCGCCGGTCGTCGAGCTGAACCGCGGCGTCGCCGTCGCGCTCGCGCACGGCGCGGACACGGGCCTCGCCCTGATCAACACGATCGAGGGCCTCGACGACTACTACCTCTTCCATTCGGCGCGGGCCGACCTGCTCCGGCGGCTCGACCGCAACGACGAGGCGGCGCACGCGTACGAGCGTGCGCTCGCGCTCGCCCCGAGCGAGATCGAACGCGACTTCCTGCGCGCCCGACTGCTAGAAGAGCACCGTGGCGGAACGTGAGGCGCGCGGCGGCATCCTGATCCTCGGCGGCGGCTTCGCCGGCGCCTACGTCGCACGGCTCTTGGGTGCGCGCGGTGCGACGATAGTTTCCCACGAGAACTTCATGCTCTACACGCCGCTGCTGCCCGAGGCAGCGTCCGGAACGCTCGAGCCGCGGCATACGGTCGTGCCGCTCCGCGTGATGTGCCCGCAGGCCGAGCTGCTGCTCGGCAACCTCACCGGGGTCGATCTCGAAGCGCGGACGGCCTCGCTCGAGACCGATGCCGGGCCGCAGCTCGTGCGGTGGCGCGAGCTCGTGCTGGCACTCGGCGCCGTGCCGCGCACCGTCCCCGTCCCGGGGCTCCGGGAACACGCGCTCTCGTTCAAGTCGCTTCCCGACGCGATCAACCTCCGCAACCACGTGCTGCGGCGGCTCGAGTCCGCCGATTCGGCGCTGGACGAGCGCGCCCGCCTCGCGCACCTGTCGTTCGTGTTCGTCGGCGCCGGTTACGCAGGCGTCGAGGCGCTCGCAGAGCTTTCCGATCTCGCGGACGACGCGATGCGCTACTACCCGCGGCTTCGCGGTGTGCCGCGACGGTGGGTCCTCGTCGACGCAGCCCCGAAGATTCTGCCGGAGATCCCATCGCGCCTCGGCGAGTATGCGGCCCGCGAGCTCACGGAGCGCGGCGTCGAGATCCACGTCGGCACGACGCTCGAGTCGGTCACGGCGGACGAAGCGGTGCTCGGCGACGGGACGCGGATTCCGACGCACACGCTCGTCTGGACTGCGGGCGTGCGCGCGAACCCGCTGCTGCGCGAGCTCGGCGTTCCACTCGATGATCGCGGCCGCGTCGAGGTCGACGAGTTCCTACGCGTGCGCGGCGTGCGCGGCGTCTGGGCACTCGGCGACTGCGCCCGCGTGCCGAACACGCGCAGTGCGACGCCGGATCCGCCGACCTGCCAGCACGCGCTCCGCCAGGCGCGCCGCCTGGCGAAGAACCTCGCCGGGGACCCGAAGCCGTACGGCTACCGGATGCTCGGCCAGGTCGCAACGCTCGGCCGCTACAAGGGCATCGCCGACGTCCTCGGCCTGCGCTTCCGCGGGTTCCCCGGCTGGTTCGTCACGCGGTCGTACCACCTCTACCAGCTGCCGCTCGCGCAACGACGCACGCGCGTTGTCGTCGACTGGACGGTCTCGCTCCTCTTCCGGCGCGACCTCGCCGAGCTCGGCATGCTCGGGCGAACCGAAGACCTCGGCTAACGGAACGCGTTCAGCGCCTTGTCGATTCGCTGCTTCGTCGTGAGAACGCCCTCGAAGAGGTCGCCGTGCTTGCGGATCCGCTCGAGCACGACGTCCATGGTGAACGCCGCCGGGTCGAGCTTGTCGTTGACCTCGTCCCAGCGGAGCGGCGTCGAGACGGGTGCGCCCGGCCGCGGCCGCACGGAGTACACCGAGGCGATCGTCTTTCCCTCGCCGTTCTGGTTCGAGTCGATCAGGACACCGCGCCGCTTCGACTTCGCCCACTCGGTCGTCGCCAGCCCGCGATGCGTGCGCGCGATCGCATTGCCGACGATCTCCGAGAACCCGCGCGTGTCGTCGTAGCTGTAGCGGCGCTCGACCGGCACGAGGACGTGCATCCCCTCCGCGCTCGACGTCTTCGGGAACGAGACGAGACCGAGCGCGTCGAGTGCCGCCTTCACGACGAGCGCGACCTGCACGGTCTCCTTGAAGCC
>JBGPLW010000132.1:0-7268 GCA_041486645.1 Gaiellaceae bacterium
CTCGAATCTCGACGCGAAGCTGCGCGTGCAGATGCGCGCAGACATCGCCCAGCTCCAGCACGACCTCGAGACGACGACGATCTACGTCACCCACGACCAGGTCGAGGCGATGACCATGGGCGACCGCGTCGCCGTGATGCGGAACGGCATCCTCCAGCAGGTCGCCGAGCCGCAGCGCTTGTACGACTCGCCGGCCAACCTGTTCGTCGCCGGCTTCATCGGCACGCCGCCGATGAACCTGCTCGAGGCGAACGTGTCGGTGAACGGCGGCGTCACGGTCTCGTTCGGCGGCTCCGACTTTCCGGTACCGGACGCCGCGCTCGCGGCGTACCAGGGGCTCAAGGGCTACAACGGTCGCACCGTCGTGGCCGGCGTGCGCAGCCAGTACCTCCATCCGACGTCCTTGCGGCCCGATCTGCCAACGCTGAACGGGCGCGTCGATCTCGTCGAGGCCCTCGGCGGCGAGTCGATCGTCTACTTCCACATCGACGCGACAACGGTGCGCGAGGGGCAGCAGGAAGGCGACGAAGAGGAGCAGCCTGCGAGCGGTGAGGGCGTCGTCGCCTCGCGTCCGAACCTCGTCGCGCAGTTCCCGGCACACGTCATGCTTCGGTTGAAGGACGAGATGCCGGTCGCCGTCGACGTCGCGTCGATGCACTTCTTTGACGCCGAGTCGGGTGACCCGCTCCGCTAACTCGCTCTTCGCCGCTGCCGGGGTCGCACTCGTCGCCGTGGCATCCGGCGCATCGGCGCCTGCCGCCGGGCCGCCGGCGGCGCTCGCGGTGCCCGCGCCTGCGTCGGCACTTGCGAGCGACCGCATCTACTTCGTGATGCCGGACCGCTACGCGAACGGCGATCCGTCGAACGACACAGGCGGAGTGACCGGCAACCGCTCCGTGACGGGCTACGACCCGAGCTCGACGGGCTGGTTCCACGGCGGCGACTACAAGGGCCTCACCGGCACGTGTACGGATCCGGTGCACGGCCTCGCCCGCATCAAGAATCTCGGCTTCAACGCGATCTGGGTGACGCCGCCCGTCGTCAACCAGGTGTCGCAGGGCGACTCGGCGGGCTACCACGGCTACTGGGGCATCGACTTCACGCGCGTCGACCCGCATCTCGGCACGAACCAGGACTTCGCCGACTTCGCGACGTGCGCGCACAGCCTCGGGATGAAGGTGATTCTCGACGTCGTGCCCAATCACACGGGCGACATCATCCAGCCGAGCGGCGGCTCGACGTACAGCGACCTGCCGTACCGCGACTGCAACGGGAAGGTCTTCAAGGCTTCCGCATACGTCGGCAAGACGACGTTCCCGTGCCTGAAGGCGTCGACGATGCCGCGGCCGCCGTTCGTCTTCCCGGGCCAGACGCAGATCAAGAAGCCCGACTGGCTGAACGATCCGACGAACTACCACAACCGCGGCAACGTCGACTTCTCGTCGTGCAGCCAGACGTGTTACGAGCAGGGCGACGTGTTCGGGCTCGACGACCTGTTCACCGAGAAACCCGCGGTTGTGAACGGTCTTGCGCAGATCTATTCCGACTGGATCGTCAAGTACAAGCTCGACGGCTTCCGCGTCGACACCGCACGCCATCTGAACGCCGGCTTCTGGCGTCTGTGGATCCCGAAGCTGCGCGCGGCGGCGGCGTCGGTCGGCGTAAACGACTTCGCCATCTTCGGCGAGGCGCCCGTGAGCGACAGCATCGAGCTGTCGACGTACGTGCGCGACCGCGGGCTGCCGAGCGTGCTCGACTTCACGTTCCGCGACGTCGCGGACGCGTACGCGTCAGGAAGCTCGAGCGCGGTGGCGATCCTGCACCGTTTGCAGGATGACGACTACTTCCGCACGCCCGACGGGGTCGAGCCGACGCCGGCGACCTTCCTCGGCAACCACGACCAGGGACGGGCGGCGTTCATGATCCGCCAGGCGGGCGGCGGCCTGAGCGGCGATGCGCTCCTGAAGCGCGTGCTCCTCGGCTACGACCTGCTCTATTTCCTGCGCGGCGCGCCGACCGTCTATTACGGCGACGAGGTCGGGATGATCGGCAGCGGCGGCGACAAGGCCGCGCGGCAGGACATGTTCGCGACGCAGGTGCCCGACTGGCAGACGGAGGAGCGCGTCGGCTCGCCGCCGATCGGCAAGGGCTCGTCCTTCGACGTGACGACGAACCCGATCGAGCTCGAGCTGAAGCAGCTCGGCGTGCTCCGCGACGCGTATCCCGGGCTTTCGAGAGGCTGGTCGATCGTCCGCTACGCGAAGGGAGCCGTCGTTGTCGTGAGCCGGATCGACCCGGCGTCGAAGCGCGAGCTCGTCGCCGTCTTCAACAACGGCGCGGCGCCGGCGAGCGCGCGCTTCGCGACGTCGACGCCGTCGGCGATCTGGTCGCAGCTCCACGGCTCGCCCGTTCCGTTCGCGCCGCCGCGGAGCGACGCCGCCGGCGTGCTGACCGTGCCCGTGGCGGCGATGACGGCCGTGCTGCTCGAGGCCGAGACGGCGATCCCGGACGGGGCGCCGGCCGAGCCGAAGCTCGTCGTGAAGGGCGATCCGCTGTCGAGCCTCTGGGCGGCGTCTGCGACCGTCGGCGGCACGGCGCCCGTGAGCGTCGCGTTCCTCGTCAAACGGGCGACGGGGCCCTGGCGGCGGCTCGACGTCGACACCTCGCCGCCGTACCGCGGCTTCCTCGACCCGGCGAAGTTCGGAAAGAACGAGCGCGTCAAGCTCGTCGCGATCGCGCGCGCGCTGGACGGCAGGACGGCCTCCTCGGCCGTCGTCCCGTTCCGGGTGCGCACGCGCTAGAGCGGGGGCGACCGCCGCTCCGACGGCCGCCCCCGCTCGTCTTACGAACACGTTACGAACGCAAGACATACGCCTTACGGCACGGACTCACGGTGCGATCCGCAAGCGGCCCCCTCGCCCCTCACAGGAGGACACCATGAAGCGGTTCACCACCCTCGCACTCGTCGTCTTCGCGCTCGCGGCAGTTCCCGCCGCGTTCGCCGACGACGTCACCCCGCCGGCGCCCCCGACGACCACGCCGACGACGGCACCGGTCACGGCACCGGTCAAGGCACCCGTCACGGCACCGACGACCGCGCCGACGAAGCCGGATCGGCAGAAAGGCGCCGCCGGCAAGGAGCGGGTGCGCATCGAGCTTCTTCGCCTGCGCCTCGAGATCGTCAAGCTCCGCTTCCGGCTGCACTGCGGCCCGAACGGCAAGGCTCCGGCGGACAAGTGCCACGCCCGCGCAGAGGAGATGCTGGCGCGCCTGAAGAAGATCGACGCCAACGTCCAGGCGAAGCTCGCCGAGCTGAAGGCGTGCACGCCCGACAGCACCGACCCGAAGTGCAAGAACGCAGACCGCAAGATCGAGGCGCTTACGAAGCTCGACGAGCGGCTGCAGAACGCGATCAAGAAGCTCCAGGACTACCTCGACGGCAAGAGCACCACACCGGCCGATCCCTCGAGCGACTCGGCACTCGACCAGGCTGCGAACCAGCTCGGTCAGCTCGCCGGCTCGAACGGCTGAGCCCCACGAATAGGGTCCGGGCATGGCGTACCTCGCCGTGCCCGGACCATTCGATCTCGCGCTCACGACCGAGCGCTTTCGCGTGTTCGGAGTCGATCGCGCGACGGTGTGGCACGACGGCGGGCTGCACCGCGTCGTCGGCGGACGCGAAGTGCGAATCGCGGCCGCGCCGGGCGGCGTCGACGTCGAACCGCTCGACGCCGAGACAGAGCCGGTCGTTCGCACCGTGCTCGGCCTCGTCTTCGAGCTCGAGCCGTTCTACGCGTGGGCCACGGCCGACGAGGTCCTCGGGCCCGCGACGAGACGGCTCGCAGGCTTCCGGCCGTCGCTCGCTCCGGATCCCTTCGAGATGCTCGTCGGCGCGATCACCGCGCAGCAGGTGTCCCTCTTCGCTGCCGGCGCGATCCGCAACCGGATGACCGAGCGTTTCGGCACACAGGTCGGCGTGGCCTGGTCGTTCCCGACGCGCGACGCGCTCGCGGCGGCGACCGAGGAGGAGCTCGTCGGTCTCGGCTTCTCGCGGCGCAAGGCCGAGTACACGATCGGGCTCGCGCGCGCCGACCTGGATCTCGACGAGCTTGCCGCGCTCCCCGCCGACGAGGTGAAGGCGCGACTCGTTGCGCTCCGCGGCATCGGCGAGTGGACCGCCGAGTGGTTCCTCGCCCGCCACCTCGGGCGGCCGAACGCGTGGCCGTGGGGAGACCTTGCGCTCCGCAAGGCGGTCGCGAGTCTCTATGGTGGGCTCGACGTGCGGGAAGCGCGCGAGCGCTTTCACCCGTACGAAAACCTGTCCGCTCACTATCTTCTGCTCGCACGACGCGTCCCGTGATCCGCACAGCCACCTCCGAGGATCTGCCGCTCGTCCAGCGGCTCTTCCGTGCGTTCAACGACGAGATCCCGGACGCGGCGTGGCGGGACGACGACAGGGAGGAGGACACCGCGGCGCTCGAGCAGGCGATCGCGGACGACGTGGTGCTGCTCGCCGACGACATCGGCCTGGCCGTCGCGACGAAGACCGGCGCGAAGCTCGGCTTCCTCGACATCCTCTACGTGGAACCGGAAGCGCGCGGCAGCGGTGTCGCCGCGGAGCTCCTTCGCGAAACAGCATCGGCGCTGCGCGACCGCGGCGCGGAGGTGCTCGAGCTCGAAGTGCTCCAGTCGAATGAGCGCGCCCGCGCAGTGTACGAGCGGTGGGGCTTCTCGCCCGTCGAGCTGACGCTCGCCGCCCCGATCGACGCGCTCGTGCGGCGGCTCGAGCAGACGGCGGACGGGCCGACGTTCGGCTCGATCCACGTTCAGACGGACGACGCGGGCACCGTTGAGCGCTCGGTGCAGAAGGTGCTGCCGCGGCTCGGCCGCTCGGAGCGCACCGAGGTGACCGGGCCCGACAACGGTTGGGTCAATGTGCACGACGAGCTGGGCAACCGTGATCCGGTCGCGTTGCTTCGCCTCGCGAAGGAGCTTTCGTACGCGAGTGGCGGAGTCGTGCTCGCGCTCGGCGTCGAAGACGGTGCGCTCGTTCGCTACACGCTCTACGACGGCGGCGCGGTCGTCGACGAGTACGCGTCGGTGCCGGAGTACCACGGGCCGCTGCCGCCGGGGGACGTGATCGCGCTCGGTGCGAACCCGACCGTCGTGTCGCGGCTGACCGGCGCCGACCCGGCGCGGGTGCGCGAGATCGCGCGCACGGCCGCGTCGCCGGCCGACCTGCCGCCTGCGCTCGAGCTGCACGCGCAGATCGCCGAGCTGATGGGAGTGCGCGTCTGATGCTCACGCTCTACGACGCAGCCCGCTGTCCGTACTGCGCGCGCGTGCGCATCGTGCTCGCCGAGAAGAGCATCGAGTACGAGGCAATCGAGATCGACCTCTCCGACCGGCCGGCGTGGATGTACGAGAAGAACGCGACCGGGCGCGTGCCCGTCGTCGAGGAGGACGCGTGGATTCTGCCCGAGTCGGCCGTGATCATGGAGTACCTCGAGGAGCGCTACCCGGAGCCGCCGCTCCTTGCCGCCGATCCCGCAGACCGCGCCCTCGCGCGGGTGTGGATCTTCCGGCACGACGACTTCACGCTCCCCTACTACGCGCTTCGGCGCGAAGAGGACGGCGCCGCGGCGCGCTTCGACGCGGAGCTCGGCAAGCTGGACGCCGCGCTCGCGGGACGCCCATGGCTCGGTGGGCAGGAGTACGGGCTCGCCGATATCGCGTACGTCCCCTGGGTGCTGCGTGCGCGCGACATGCTCCGAGTTCCGCTCGACGGATTTCCCGCCCTCTCGTCGTGGCTCGAACGCCTCGTTGCGCGTCCCTCGATCGCGATGGAGGTCGACGTCGTTGCAGCGCTCTGACGCGCCGCGCGTCGTCGATGTGGCGTGGCTCGCCGCGCACCTGAACGACGCCGACCTCGTCGTCGGCGACGTGCGCGGCCCGAACGCGCACGCGCGCGGCCACATCCCCGGCTCCCGGCCGCTCGTGCTCGGCTCGCCGCCGCCCGGCGCCGACGACGCTGCGGTCGCCGAGCTCGCGAAGGAGGTCGCGCTCCGGCTGCGGCGGCACGGCATCACCGGTGAAGAGCAGCTCGTGCTCGTCGACCGCGGTGACGGCGTCGGCGCGATGCCGGCCGCGCAGATGGCGGAGCTTGCAGGCCACACCCGCGTGGCGATCCTGCTCGGCGGCCTCGCGGCATGGCCGGGCGAGCTCGCGGAAGGCACCGTCGAGCTCGAGCCGGTGCGCGAGGCGTCGCTCGAGCCGAACCCGCACGCGCTGCCGACGCGGCAGGAGCTTGCGTCGCGCCTCGACGATCCGGCGCTGACGATTCTCGACGTGCGCCGCGAGGAGGAGTACACCGGCAAGCGCGGCAACGCGTGCGACCCGCGCCAGGGCCACATCCCGGGTGCGAAGCGGGTGCAGTTGGACTCGCTCTTCGCGCCGGAGGGCGGTCTGCTCCCGCCCGAGCGGATCCGCGAGCTCGTCGGCGCGCCGGACGGCGCCGAGATCGTCGCCTACTGCCACTCCGGCTCGCGCTCCGCGATCGCGACGCTCGCGTTGCGCGTCGCCGGCTACGACGCCCGCAACTACGCGGGCTCGTGGCACGAGTGGAGCCGGCACCCCGAGCTGCCGCTCGAGCGCTAGGCAAGCGCTGACTTCTGTGTTATTCCTCGCCCCGTGGGGGTCAGTTGATCCGTGCGCTCGTGATCCTGGTCGCGGCCGCCGCGGTCGGCCTCGCCGCGTTCCTCCACTTCCACGGCGGCGGGTCGGGTAACGCCCTTCAGATCCCGTTCGCCTACTCGCCGAACGAGGAGGAGCTGCTGTTGCCGCTCGTCGAGCGCTTCAACAAGGAGCGGCACGAGGTCGGCGGACAACGGATCGAGATCGTCGGTGAGAGCGTCTCATCGGGCGAGGCCGAGGCGAAGATCGCCGCGAAGTCGTCGCGCCCTGTCATCTGGTCGCCTGCGTCGAGCCTGTGGGGCCGGCTGCTGAACCACGAGACGGACGCCTCGTGGGTCGCCGACGTGAACCCGTCGCTCGTCCGCACGCCGCTCGTCGTCGCGTTCTGGCCGCCGGAGGCGAAGGCTCTCGGCTGGCCCCGCAAGCCGATCGGGTTCGCACAGGTCTTGAAGCTTGCGACGAGCAAGGAGGGCTGGGCGTCGTACGGGCTGCCGACGTTCGGCAGCTTCAAGCTCGGTCACACGAACCCCGACTTCTCGACCTCCGGGCTCAGCTTCGTCGTCGCGCAGTACTAC
>JBGPLW010000133.1:0-7229 GCA_041486645.1 Gaiellaceae bacterium
GCGTGGTCGGGCCAGCCGTAGCCGACGGCGCGCTCGGCGAGCTCTGCGGCTCGCGCGGGCTCCTCGTCGACGAGCACCTTCGCGAGCTGATAGAGACCGGGCACGAGCGCCTGCCGATCGCCGGTTCTCTCGGCGATCGCGAGCCCTTCCTCGTAGAGCGTCCTCGCCCGCGCCTGGTCGCCGCGCTCACGGTAGACGTCCCCACGGCCGATCAAGGCATAGCTGATCTCCGTTCCGCCGCTCGAGCGATAGACGGTCACGGCCGCCGTGTAGTCGGCGTTCGCCTCGTCGAGCTCGCCGAGACACCAGTGGCAGAAGCCGCGGTTCATCAGCGCGAGCCCGAGCAAGGACGGGAACGCGACGCGCTCGGCCAGCGAGATCGCGAGCTCGAGCTCGCCGAGTGCCTCGCGGTAGAGGCCGCGCGTGCTCAGCACCGACGCGCGGTTGTTGCGGATCCGCGAGAGCTGCAGCACGTCGTTCGCGCGCTCGGCTGCGGCAAGCGCCCTGCGCGTGTGCGAAGCGGAGAGGTCGAGGTCGCCGATCGCTTCCGCGACGAGCGCCTCGGCCGTGTGCGCCGCGGCGATTGCACCGAGATCGCCGGAGCGGTCTGCGGCTTCCAGCGCGCGTGCTGCGAGCGCCTTCCCGGCGTCGGTCTCACCACGCCGCACCTGAGCCGTCGCAGTCCAGGCCAGCAACAGCGCCTCGTCCTTGGGCTCACCCGGCATGCCCACGCTGCGCTCGTACGTCCGGACGGCCTCGTCGAGATCGCCGTGCAGGTGATTCGCGCGCGCGATGCGCCACGCGAGCGCCGGTGCCAGCCGCTCCTCGTCACCGGCGGCGCTGCGGAACCAGGCGAGGGCGTCCTCGAAGTGACCGAGTGCCGCGTGCGCCTCGCCCACGACCTGATCGACGGATGCGTTCCGGAGCGCGACAGGCAAGAGCTCCGACAACCGAACGACGGCCCCGGCAGAGCCCGCCGCAAGGAGAGCGGGGCCTTGCTCGACGAGCAGACCGGCGAGGGCTTCGTAGTCTTCCGTCGCGGCGAGCGCGCGCAGGGCATCTTCGGTCCGGCCGTGCGCCGAGAGCCACACGGCGGCGCTGCGATGGAGCGCGAGCGCCTCCTCCGCCTCGAGCGGCCACGTGTGCCGGGCGAACTCCCGCACGAGACCGTGCAGCATGTGTCCTCCATCCGGAACCTCCGCCGCGAGCCCTCGCCTGACCAGAGCCGACATCGCAACGTCCGCGTCGCGGACGCCGAGCGCCGTGCAGAGCTCGATCGAGATCCGGTCGAAGGGCGACAGCCGCCGGAGCAGCTCGCGGATCGCCGGGGGGTCGCCCGCGAGTGCTTCTCCGGCGAGGTAGGCATAGAGCTCGCCGCCGGGCCGCTGCAAGTGCGCGAGCGCCGCCTCACGGTTGGTTCCGTCCGGTTCGCGCTGGAACGCGTCGAGCGCGAGCCGTACCGCGGCCGGCCAGCCGCCGGTCGCCTGCACGAGCGCCTCTGCGAGGGGCCTGTCCTCGTTCCCGGTCGAGACGAGGATCAGCTCTGCGAGCTCATCGACGTCGAAGGCGAGCATCGGTCCCGTCACCTCGAGCACGGCACCTTGACCCCGGAGGCGATCGATCCGGAAGGGAGGGTCCGTGCGCGATGCGAGAACCAGGTGGAGATACGGTGGCGCTTGGCGGCACAGGCTCTCGACGAATCGCGCGGAAGGCGTGCCCGGTCCGATCTCGTGGACGTCGTCGAGCACGAGCATGAAGTCGTGCTGCAAGCGCTTGTTCAACAGCTCGCAGATCCACGCTGCGTGCGCGTCGGCACCCGCCACGTTGGTGGCACCGGAAGCGGCGAGCACGGGCAGGCGCGGAATCGCGCGACGCAGGGCTCCAGCGACTCCGCGCACGAGAGTCTCGAGCTCGAGATCCGCTTCGGTGAGGGTGTACCACGCGTACTCGAGGTCGGCGACCCAGGCCGCAAGGAGGCTCGACTTGCCGAAGCCGGCGTCGGCCGTGACGACCGCTAGGCGTTTCCCGAACGCCGTGTCGAGCCGGCGCTCGAGCGACGAGCGGCGAAGGAGCCCCGCGTGCGAATCCGGGGTCGCGAGCTTCGCCGCCGGTGGGTGCGGCGAGCGTTCCTGCCGCTCGCTCACGTCTGCGTTCTGCTCGCGAAAACTCCTTTCGGCTCAAGGGTGCGCCCTCGAACGGTCGGGGTCAAGCCCTCCTACAATCGATCGCATGGTCGCGGTCGAGGCGCGGACGCTTGGCGAGGCATGGCTCACGTTGAGCGGGCGCATCCTGCGCGACGGCCTCGACGCCGCGTATGACGGACTTCCGATGCGTGAGCTCGCGTTGGTGACGCTGACCGTCGCGGAACCGGATGAGAACGACCCGATGATCGCCTCGCTCGCCGATCCCGAGTGGCTCGCGTGGATGCATGCGAACTTCACGCAGCCCGACGACGTGGCGGAACTCGGCGGCGCCCGCAGCTACGGAGCTCGCCTGCGCGACTACGGCGGCCGCGACCAGATCGAATGGGTCGTCGAACGGCTCCGGGCCGACCCGGAGTCACGGTCGGCGACGATCACGACGTTCGAGCCGCTCACCGACACGAGCTACATCCCGTGCGTGTCGATGCTCGACTTCTGGCGCCCGCACGGCGACGCGATCGACCTCGTCGTCTACGCGCACAGCCTCGACTTCGGCAAGAAGGCCTACGGGAATCTCGTCGAGCTCGCGCGGCTGCAAGCCGAGGTCGCAAGCCGGCTCGGAGCCACGGCCGGATCGCTTGCGATCCATGTCAAGTCGGCGCACGTGTACGAGCCGGAGCTCGAGTTGATGGAGCGGCTCGTCGCGGCGGCGGTCGGCTACTAGAGCATCTCGCCGATCACCGCCGCCGCGCGCGCGGCGCCGCTCGAGTCGACCGGCAGGTAATCGACCGTCCTCCCGATCTCCTCGGCGATCGCGCGCGCGATCTCCGGCGGGCCGTCGGTCTCGTAGTCCATGACGCGGCCCGCGCGGTAGCGCTCGAGCCGGTGGCGCACGTGGAAGTTCTGCTCGAAGTGGTGCCGCAACGGGAAGCTGAGGAACGGGCGTTGGTTCGCGGTCAGCTCCATCGCGGTCGTGAGACCGCCCTGGACGACCGCGAGATCACACGCGGCAAGATGCCGATACAGCTCGTGGACGTACGGCCGCACTTCGAGCCCCGCGTACGTCGGCAGCGAGCGCGGGTCGATCCGCGGCCCGGCGACGACGATCATCCGCAGCTCCGGTACGAGCTGCTTCGCTTCCGGGAACGCCGCGATCACGCGCCGCAGCAGGTCGGCGCCGACCCCGGAGCCGCCGACGGTGACGATGCAGACGGCCTCGTTGTCGCGATAGCCGAGCTCGGCGCGCAAGCGCTCGCGGTCGGCGAAGTCGGCAGGGTCGAAGCCCGTGATGTAGCCGGGAAACGCGAAGTTCTGCTCCGTCCAGTCGCGGATCACCGGTAGGTCGGGGCCGAACTGGTCGGCGACGACGTCGTCGGGGTCGCCGACGAAGAGCGCGCGGTCGCGTAGCCGCGGGTAGCGGGCGATGTGCTCGATCATCTCTGCGTTGTAGTCGGCGGTGAGGAACGCCTCGCGCTCGCCCCCGTCCGCCATCGGCAGCCAGCCGACGAAGTCGGTGAGCCAGACGTACGCCGCCGTCTTCAGCTCGGGGTTCTCGTGCAGGAAGTAGTCGAGCTCCCACGCTTCGTCGCCGACCCAGAGGTCGTACGGGTCGTCGCGCACGATGTCGTGGAAGAGCATGAAGTTCGAGATGAGGATCTCGTCCATGCGCCGCCAGGCGTGGAAGCAGTGAAGATCGTGCTCGGCCGACTCCGACTCGAAGTGACCCGACTCATTCGCGAGGTGCTTGCTGGCGGGGTGAATCCGCTCGCCGCGCGCCTCGAGCACCGAGGTGACGGGGCTCTGTGCGAGCCAGTCGATCTCGAGATCGGGATGGAGCTTCCGCAGCTCGTCCGCGATCGCGACGTCGCGCTGGGCGTGGCCGAGACCGATCGGCGACGAGACGAAGAGCGCCCGCTTGCGGCGGCCGCGACCGCGACGCCAAGTAGCCGCATGCTTCGGCGGACAGATGAAGTCGCGCATCAGCAGGTTGACCTTCACCGGATCGCGCGATTGCGGCAGATGGCCGGAGCCTTCGAGCGTCACGAGCGTGCCGCCTGTCGCCTCGGCGAGCCCAGCGCCCTGCGCATGCGGGCGGATGCGATCCTCGTCGCCGTGGATCACGAGCACCGGGCACTTGACCCGGGTGCAGGTCTTGCGAAAGCTCTCGGTGCCGCAGAGCGCGATTGCGCGAGTCGTGTCCGCGAGCGTCTCCGGGTCGGTCTCGAGCCCCCAACCGACGGCATCCTCGATCTGCTTGGTCGAGTGCGGCTCGTTGAAGCACTGCCCGAAGAAGAACTCGAGGAACGCGCGGTAGTCGCGCGACCAGAAGTGGCTGTTGTACTTCGCCCAGCCCTCGTCGGTGTCGTACACCTCGTCGAGGGCGTAGATCTGCCGGTCGGGATGGCCGGGACCGAACCCAACTGCTGGGGCGATGTAGACGATCCCTTCGACCCGCTCGGGATGGTCGGCGGCGACGATCGTGGCCCAGAGGGCGCCGCAGGAGACGCCGGCGAGGGTCGCGCGCTCGGTGCCGGTCGCGTCCATCACGGCGATCGCGTCGGCAGCGAACTCGCCTTCCAAGTACGCCTCGACGCCGACGGGCCGGTCGGAGCGGCCGTTGCCGCGGCCGTCGAAGGTGACGACGCGCGCGTGCCGGGCGAGATACGGGATCTGAGCCTTCCAGTGTCGCGAGTGGATGATCGACCAGGTCGGCAAGAGCAGGATCGTCTGCTCACCCTCGCCGTATACCTCGTAGAAGATGCGGACGCCGTCACGCTCGACGAAGCCCTCCCGGTCGGGGTAGCGGGCGCGCGATTGCTCGCGCGCCCCTACCTCGATCAAGCCCGTTGCCATAACGCGTTCACGATCCTCCAGCCGTCGCGAGTCCGCGCGAGGTGGACGTGCTCGATGAAGACCGCCGAGCGCACCACGACGCTCGCGCCGGCACCGTCGATGTGCGTGATTTCGATGTCGATTCCGCGGTCGTCGACGTCCTGCGCTCGACCCACGCCTGCAGCCGTCGCGTCGATCATCTCGCGCGCGCCCACTGTCCTGAGGACGCCACCCGCAACCGTTCGCTTCGCGAGCTCCGGGTGAAGCGCGCGTTCCATGCGCACCGCATCTCCATCGAACCAGCCTTCGAAGTAGTCGAGAACGGCGCGCTGGATCGCGCGCGCCGTCTCGACATCCTGAGTGACGACCATCACGGCTTCGCCTCGAACACCATGTTGAACGGCGTCTCCGCGACGCGGCGGAAGCTCGAGAAGCCCGCGCCGACCACGATCTCGCGGATCCGCGCCTCTCCGGCCTGCGCACCCAGCGCGAGCCCGACCTCCTGCGACAGCGACGACGGCGTGCAGAGGAGCGTCGAGAACCCGTAGTACGCGCGCCCCACCGGGTTCAGGTTCTCCTCGACGCGGTCGCCCGCGCGCGGCTCGACGATCATCCACGTCCCGTTCGGAGCGAGCGACGACCGGACGTGCCGTGCGGCACCCGCCGGATCTCCCATGTCGTGGAGACAGTCGAACATCGTCACGAGGTCGTAGCCAGCTCCCGAGTATGACGCTGCCGGCTTGGCCGCGAACTCTACGCGGCTGTCGACGCCCGCCGTGAGCGCACGCTCCCTCGCCGTCTTGATCGAGCCGTCGTGCGCGTCGAAGCCGTAGAAGCTCGACGCCGGGAACGCCTCCGCCATCAGGACCGTCGAGGCGCCGTGCCCGCAGCCGATGTCGGCGATGGACGCTCCACGCTCGAGCTTCTCGACGACGCCGTCGAGCGCGGGGAGCCACTCCGTGAGGAGATGCGCGTTGTAGCTCGGGCGGAAGAACCGCTCGCACCCGTCGTGGACGTGGTGGACGTGATCGCCCCAGTCGACGCCTTCCCCGCTTCTCGCAGCCTCGGTGATGCGCGGCGAGTCGATGACGGAGCCGAGCGCGATCTGGAAGAAGCCGGGCAGATACGCCGGGCTCGATTCGTCGGTGAGCGCGACGGCCTGCTCGGGCGGCAGCACGTAGCGGCCGCTGTCGGCCTCGTACTCGACGAAGCCTCCTGCCGCCTGGGCATTGAGCCACTCGCGGACGTACCGCTCGGCTGTGCCGGTGCGGCGTGCGAGCTCCTCCGGTGTCAGCGGTCCGGCGCCCGCGAGCTCGCGGTAGAGCCCGAGGCGGTCGCCCATGACGACGAGCGCCGCGTTGAGCGTCGCGCCGACCTCGTCGACGGCGCGAAAGACGAACTCGTGCAGCTTGTCGATGTCGAGCGTCCGCTCTTCGATGGTGGCCATCTCTTCCTCCCTTGGTTGTCGATTCTGCCTCGACCCTAGGGAGGCCGCTCCACGCTCCGCCTCGGGGCCCCCACCTGGTCCGACCCCTGGGCTCGTACAATCCAAGACATGCTCGTCGGCCGCGAACAGGAGCGGCAGACGCTCGGACGATTGCTCGAGGAGGCGCGAGGCGGCCGAAGCGGCGTGCTCGCGGTCGTCGGCGAGGCAGGGATCGGGAAATCGGCGCTGCTCGACTCCGCAGCCGAGCTCGCGACGGGAATGCGCGTCCTGCGCGCGCGCGGCGTTCCCTCGGAGTCGCAGATTCCGTTCGCCGGACTCTTCGAGCTGCTGCGGCCGGCACTCGAGTGCCTCGACCGAATCCCTGCACCGCAGGCGTCGGCGCTCGAGAGCGCGCTCGCGCTGCGCCCGGCGCGGGCGGAGGATCGCTTCGCCGTCGGTGCCGCCACGCTGAGCCTGCTCGACGCCTATGCGGACGAGGAGCCGCTCGCCGTGCTCGTCGACGACGTGCACTGGCTCGACGGCTCAAGCGCGGACGCGCTCCTCTTTGCGATTCGGCGCCTGCTCGCGGAACCGATCGCCGTTGTCGTGACGGCGCGCGAAGGCGAATCGTCGCTGCTCGACGGCGCCGACCTGCCGCTCCTGCGACTCGAGGGTCTCGACGTGCGAGGGGCTGAGCTCCTCCTCCGCCGCGAAGCTCCGGGCGCCAGCGCCACCACCGCCGCTCGTCTCCACCGCGAGACCGGCGGCAACCCGCTCGCGTTGCTCGAGCTTGCACGCGAGCCACTGCCGCAGCTTGTCCTCGACGCCCC
>JBGPLW010000134.1:0-7212 GCA_041486645.1 Gaiellaceae bacterium
CGCCGGCTGATGGAGACGGACTAGGCCCCGAGGACCGCCCTCCGGCCGTCGCGCCGAGGGCGTCCGGGAGCTGGGCCCCGAAAGGGCTCTTCATCGGCATCGGGTCGGCCTGCCGCCCGCTCTCCATCCGGAGTGGTGTCTCAACTGACAACATGAAGCGCTGCGGCCTTTGCGGCATCGAGAAGCCGCTGCACGAGTTCCACCGAAGCAGTCGCTACGGCCAGCAGGCGTGGTGCAAAGCCTGCCGAAAGATCTACGACCACGCTTACCACGCTGCGACACGGGAGCTGCGGGTTGAGCAGAAGCGGGTCTGGCGCGAGGAGCGGTCGGCGTGGGGCTGGAGTCTCAAGAAGGGAAGACCATGTTCAGACTGCGGTGCGATCTACCACCCGGCTGCCATGCACTGGGATCATCGGCCAGGAACTGCGAAGGTCAACGAAGTGAGCCACCTGGTGAGGAGGGCAAGCCGTGAGGCGGCGCTCGAGGAAATCAGCAAGTGCGACCTAGTCTGTGCAAACTGTCATGCAGTCAGAACGTATGAACGCCAACGGGGCGTAGCTCAGCCTGGTAGAGCGCCCGCTTTGGGAGCGGGAGGTCGTCGGTTCAGATCCGGCCGCCCCGACTAGCTCGTCGTCCCGCCGCAAACCCTGGGGTCGATCTTGGGGTGCCCCACGACGCGGGCGAACCCCCTCGGAGGGCCTGCCGCTCGACTTCTCGGCGATGAAGCGGATCCTGATCGATCCGCGCGGGCGGAGCGCGCGCATCCAGCCGGGCGTCACCTCGAAGGAGCTCGAGGAGGCTTGCAGCGCACTGGGGCCTTGCGCCTTTCGTCGATCGGAGCGGCTTCGTGCAGGCGACCTTCTCGCCGCGCACGTCTTCACTCCACACGGCGCTCTCGTCGAGGCCGACATGGAGCTGCTCAGCGGTCTCCGCACCGGCCGCGCGGCGGGGATCTAGGGGCCTACACAGCCGTGGCGGCGCGCTCACCCTTCGCCGCCGCCACGCCCTGCGCGACCTTGCGCGCGGCGATGCTCCCTTCGCGGAGCTGACCGCCGAGCGTCGGCACGAAGCCGACGAACCAGAGGCCCGGGAGAACCGGCTCGCCGTCCGTCTTCGTGGGGAGGCCGCGCGGGCCGAGCACGCCGAGGTGGCCGACGAGCGAGTCGAGGCCTGCGCGGAAGCCCGTCGCGGCGATCACGACGTCGGGCGTGACGCGCGACCCGTCGGCGAGCACAACATCGGCGCGGTCGAAGCTCTCGACCGCCGCGACGACCTGCACGCGGCCGTGTCGCACGGCGTCGACGATGCCGACGTCGAGGATCGGCGTCGTGCCGCTCTCGACGAACGACGTCCGGATCCCCTGCTCCGGGCGCGGCAGTCCCTGCGCCTTGAGATCGGGGATCGAGAGCTTGCGCTGCGTCTTCGAGATCGGGTCGACCCAGTGCGCGGGCATCCGCTTGATCGCCATGCCGATGAGCTGCGCCGGAATGCCGGCTGTCGCGCGGCGGACGATCTGCGGCGGCGTGCGCACGGAGAGCTTCGAGCTCTTCGCCCCGCCGTCCGCGACGTCGTGCGCGATCTCCGCGCCCGAGTTCCCGGCGCCGACGATGAGCACGTCGCGGCCGCGATACGGCTCCGGGTTCCGGTATTGCGACGAATGCACGAGCTCGCCCGTGAACCCGTCGAGACCGGGCCAGTCGGGCACGAACGGTGCGCCGTTGTAGCCCGTCGCAACGATCACGATCGCCGCCCGCAGCGGCCCGTGCTCCGTCTCGAGCCGCCAGCTGCTCTCGTCGCGGTCGATGCGCATGACGCGCGTGCCGGTGCGCACGTCGAGTCCGTGCGCTTCGGCGTAGGCGTGCAGGTATTCGATCAGGTCGTCTCGTCCGACCCACCGCCCGAAGCGGCGTGGCATCCGCAGCCCGGGCAGGCCCGACAGGAGCCGCGGCGTGTGCAGGTGCAACCGGTCGTAGCGCTCGCGCCAGGCGGCGCCCGGCTCCGGGCCGGCTTCGAGCACCACGGGCTGGAGGCCGCGCTTCCGCAGGAAGGCAGCGGTCGCGAGGCCGGCCGAGCCGGCGCCGACGATCGCGATGTCCGCTTCGTCCACGCCGGGGTCATACCATCGCCCGAACGTCTCGAGCGGCTTCGACCGTTCGCCGGGCAGGGCCTGCTCTCCGAGCTGGATCAGCCGCGCGCCGTCGACGCCGCGCGCCGCGCCCGGAAGCCGCGCAGTCGCAGCGAGTTCGAGACGACGAACACGCTGGAGAACGCCATCGCACCGCCGGCGATCAGCGGGTTGAGATAGCCCGAGGCAGCGAGCGGCAGCGCGGCGACGTTGTACGCGAACGCCCAGAAGAGGTTGCCCTTGATCGTCGCGAGCGTGCGCCGCGAGAGCCGGATGGCGTCGGCCGCCGCGCGCAGGTCGCCGGAGACGAGGGTGAGGTCGCTCGCCTCGATCGCGACGTCCGTGCCGGTGCCGATCGCGAGGCCGAGGTCGGCCTGCGCAAGCGCCGGTGCGTCGTTGACGCCGTCGCCGACCATTGCGACGACCGCACCGGTCTCCTGGAGACGCGAGACGACCGCAGCCTTGTCCGCCGGGAGCACGTCCGCGATCACGTCGTCGATGCCGACCTCGGCGGCGACTGCGCGTGCGGTCTGCTCGTTGTCGCCCGTGAGGAGCACCGGGCGGAGCCCAAGCCGTTTCAGCTCGGTGATCGCCTCGGCGCTCGAGGGCTTGACCGTGTCGGCGACGACGAAGATCGCGCGCGCCGCGCCGTCCCAGGCGGCGGCAATCGCGGTCTTGCCATCGGCCTGCGCCGCCGCGACGGCGGCCGTGAGCTCGGCGCCGAGCTCGACGCCCCAGTCCGCGAGGAGCGACGGCCGTCCGACGACGAGCGCGTGTCCCTCGACGACGCCCTCGACGCCGAGACCCTCGCGGTTCGAGAACGAGTCGACGGGCGGAAGCGCGCCCGCGCGCAGCGCCGTGTCGGCGATCGCGCGGGCGATCGGATGCTCGGACGCATGCTCGACGGCGCCGACGAGCCGAAGCGCGTCGGCGCGGTCGACGTTCGCTGCGGTCACGATGTCGACGAGCGCCATCCTGCCTTCGGTGACCGTGCCGGTCTTGTCGAGGACGATCGTGTCGACGCGGCGCGTCGACTCGAGGATCTCCGGGCCCTTGATCAGGATGCCGAGCTGTGCGCCGCGGCCCGTGCCGACGAGGAGTGCCGTCGGCGTCGCAAGCCCGAGTGCGCACGGGCACGCGACGATCAGGACGGCGACGGTCGCGGAGAAGGCGAACGTCAGCCCCGTGCCGCTCCCGAACCAGTAGCCGAACGTGCCGACGGCGATGGCGATCACGATGGGGACGAAGATGCCGGCGACGCGGTCGGCGAGGCGCTGCACCGGCGCCTTCCCCGACTGCGCGTCGGTGACGAGCTTCGCGATCTGCGCGAGTGCGGTGTCCGCTCCGATGCGCTCGGCCTTGACGACGAGCCTGCCGCCGACGTTGACGGTTGCGCCGGCGACCGTGTCGCCCACGCCGACCTCGACCGGAACGCTCTCACCGGTGAGGAGCGACTGGTCGACGGCGGAGTGGCCCTCGACGACCGTTCCATCGGTGGCGACCTTCTCGCCGGGGCGGACGACGAAGAGATCGCCGACCAGCAGCTGTTCGATCGGAATGCGCCGCTCGCTTCCGTCCGCGTCGAGGACGGACGCCTCCTTTGCGCCGAGCTCGACGAGGGCGCGCAGAGCGGCTCCGGCACTGCGCTTCGCGCGCGCCTCGAAGTAGCGGCCCGCGAGCAGGAACGTGATGACGACCGCTGCGACCTCGAAGTAGATCTGACCGGTGCCGGCGGTGCGCGACGGCACGAGCTCGAATGGCATCTTCATGCCGGTCTGGCCAGCGTCGAGGAAGAAGAGGGCGACGACCGACCAGCCCCATGCGGACAGCGTGCCGAGAGAGATCAGCGTGTCCATCGTCGCCGCGGCGTGGCGAAGGTTCTTCCACGCGGCGACATGGAACGGCCAGCCGGCCCAGAGCACGACCGGAGTCGCGAGCTGCAGTGCGAGCCATTGCCAGTGCGTGAACTGCAGCGCGGAGACCATCCCCATCAGGAGCGTCGGCAGCGAGAGCACCGCGGCGAAGGTGAGCCGGCGGCGAAGCGCCGCGGTCGGGTCCTCCTCGACGGCGGCCGTCTCTGCGCTCGGCAGGTGCGCCGAGTAGCCGACCTCTTCGACGGCGTCGATCAGGGCGTCGGGCGTCACCTGCGCGGGGTCGTACTCGACCGCTGCCTTCTCGGTCGCGTAGTTGACCGACGCCGTCACGCCGTCGAGCCTGTTCAGCTTCCGCTCGATCCGCGTCGCGCAGGAGGCACACGTCATCCCCTCGATCGGCAGTTCGAGGCGCGCGGTCGCGACGGTGCTCATCGCGCGACCTCGACGGTGAACGGTGCGGTGTGGACGACGCCGTCGACCTTGAACTGCAGGAACAGGCGATAGCGGCCGGCGGAGGGGAGCTCGGTGTGGAAGACGATCTCGCCGACCTTCGCGTCGGGCTCGGGGTGGACGTGCGAGTACGAGAGGTCACCGTCGCGGAGCGCGACGAGGTGGCCGCGGTGACCGACGTAGGAGTCGAATGACGGGACCGGCTTGCCGTTGCGGCTGATCGCGAAGTGGAGCTGCGTCGCTTTGTTCGCATGCAGCGCGTCATGCGTCAGCGCGATCGTGAAGCCGTCAGCGGTTGCGACGCCGCGCACCGCGGGAAGCGGCGCGGGGGTGAACGCTCCGGCGACGAAGAGGTCGTGGCCGAGGACGGTCTTCGTTCCGTCGACCTCGAAGTCGGCAAAGGCACGATAGGCGCCGGGCGCGGCGAGCATCAGCGGCACCGACCAGCTGCCGTCCGCCTGGAGCTTCGGGTGCACGTGTTGGTAGCCGACGAAGTCGCGCCGGACGACGATCAGGTGCACGCGCACGCCGCCGTCGAGATCGAACGCGTGGGTGGCACGCCCCTGGGGGTCGAGGATCCGGAACCGGAAGGCGGTCTGCCTCCCCTGGGGGAGGGTCGTCTCCACGGGGGCGAACGTGTACCCGCCCGCGACGGACGAGAGGCCGCTCGCGCGGCTCTGCGCGGCCGGGCTCAGCTCGGTCATCGCCATGTCGCCCGCGTGGGCGTCCTTCACCGTGACGCGTCCGTGACCGGTCGCCGCGCCCGCAAGCGCGGCGAGCCCGCCCACGAGGGCGAGCCCGAGCGCGAAGACGGCAAGCCGCGCGGGCGCTCCGAGGTCACGGAAGCGTGCCGGCATCAGGCTGATGCACTCAGGTGGCTGTCGGCGACGTCGTACCCGGCTTCGTCGATGGCGGCGCGCACGGCGCCGTCGTCGAGATCCCGGCCGCTGACCGTCACGACCTTCAGCTCGAGGTCGACGTCGACGGACTCCACACCCGTGACCATGCCGACCTCCTTCGTGATTGCGGTGCGGCAGTGCTCACACGTTACGCCGGGGACACTCAGGATCAGATTCTCTTCTGTCATCTCTCCATACCTCTCTGGGGTATCTGGCCAGGCCAGCCTACCTCGTTCGCCGGCGAATGTCAAATACGGTATGGGGGTATGCTACGATCCCGCCATGACGACGAAAACGGATTCCCAGACCCACGGCTACGCCCCGCACAAGGAGCAGCTGCTCAAGCGGCTCGCCCGGATCGAAGGGCAGGTCCGCGGCATCGCGAAGATGATCGAGGACGACCGCTACTGCATCGACATCCTCACCCAGCTCGGCGCGGTCGACACCGCCCTCGAGGCCGTCGGGATCAAGGTGCTCGAAGACCACGTCCAGCACTGCGTCGCCGGCGCGCTCGCATCGGGCGACCCGAAGCAGGCGAACGAGAAGACCGCAGAGCTCCTCCAGGCGGTCCAGCGTTTCGTCAAGACCCGGTAGCGACGTGACGCCGCTCACGCGCGCGGCGGTGCAGGCGACGGTTCACTGCCTGACCGGCTGCGCCATCGGCGAGGTGCTCGGCATGGTCCTCGCGACCGCGCTCGGCTGGGGGAACGCCGCCTCGATCGCGGTCTCGACCGTGCTCGCCTTCTTCTTCGGCTACGCGCTGACGTTGCGGCCGGTCCTGCGTGCCGGCGTGCCGTTCCGCCGCGCGACCGGGCTCGCGTTCGCCTCCGACACGGTCTCGATCGGAGTGATGGAGATCGTCGACAACGGCTTCATCCTCCTCGTGCCGGGCGCCATCGCAGCCGGCCTCGCAGACGGCCTCTTCTGGTGGAGCCTCGGCGTCGGCCTCGCAATCGCGTTCGTCGTCGCGCTGCCCGTGAACCGCTGGTTGATCGCGCGCGGACGCGGACACGCCGTCATCCACACGCTGCACGGTTAAGCGGTGCCAGGCACCGCTGCGCGGAGCCTGGCACCGGATCGAGCCTTACGAGACGACGAGCGTCCCGTGCATGCCTGCGTCTTCGTGTCCCGGCACCGAGCAGTAGAAGTTGTACTTGCCGGCCTTGAGCGTGACGAAGAACGTCGTCGTCGCCTTCGTGACCGTCGCGCTGCGGCCGAACTCCTTCTCGCCCAGCTCGACGTTCACGTTGTGCTTCAACGCCGAGCGGTTCAGGAACACGATCTTGATCCGTCCGGTGTGGGCGTGAACGACCTTCTGGTCATAGCGCAGCCCGGAAACGGGGGCGCTCAGGTGCACGACTGCCGGAGTCGCGGCAGTCGCGGTCGAGGTGGCGCCGACGCCGAGAGCACCGGCGCAGGCGAGTGTGAGCAGCAGTTTGCGCATGCGGTTTCACGTTCTCCTTGAGACCCGGGCAGCGGTATTGCCGCCCTCGAGGAGGGCAGTCGAGCAGCGCCAGATGAGAGGGCCGTGAACCGGGCGTCAGTCGAGCCACTCGGGCCGGTCGAAGCCGCCGTACTCCTGGATCGAGCCGTAGATGGTCTGCACGATCCGCGTGCTGTGGACGACGAGCTTGCACGTTCCGTACGGCAGCTTGTTCGCGCGCTTCTTGAGGCTGTACTTCGAGTAGACGTTCACGACCGACTTGCGTAAGGACGATGCCGGAACGAGCGGTCCTTTCCTCGTCCGCGTAACGAGTATGCGTCTCTGCTCAGCGCTGAGTGGGACGTCCCGCACCCAGCGGCTCACCGACGAACGGGAAACGCCGAGCAGCCGTTCGATCTCCTTGATCGACTGACCTGCCGC
>JBGPLW010000135.1:0-7200 GCA_041486645.1 Gaiellaceae bacterium
CGCGACGCCGAGCTCGCGGCACGCACGTGCGTAGACCTCGAGCACGGCCGCGTCGATCGCCGTGCCCTCCGCGAGGAGCTCGTCGAAGCCGAAGGCGTCCGGCGGCAGCACCTCGATGCTCGGGTCGGCCTCGTTGATCCGTGTGGCCTCGAGCGAGCTGACGACCACGACGCGGCGTCCGTCCTGCTCGGCGTAGAGGAAGGCGTCCGGAATCGCAACCGGCACCTCGTGCCGCATCTCCGGCGACCGTGTCGAGTCCGCGCAGATGAGAACGCCGCTCACCGCGCGGATCCTATAGTCAGCGGAGTGACGATTTTCCGTCCCGAGGAGGAGGCGAAGGTGCGCGAGCTTCTCGACGCGCTCGAGCGGCCGGTGGAGCTCCTCGTCGCGCTCGGCCCGGAGGAGACGCCGCTGCCCGGCGCGCGCGACATCGACTTCGGCGCAGAGACGCAGCGCGTCGTCGAGGAGCTCGCTTCTCTGTCCGAGAACGTGACGTGCCGAGTCGAGATCGAGCCACCCGGCGTCGAGCGCTTCCCGGCAATCCTCGTCCTCCCCGCAGGGGAGGACGTCGGCATCCGGTATTACGGGCTCCCGTGGGGCTACGAGCTCTCGTCGCTCCTCGGCGCCGTGCTCGAGGCCGGGAAGCGGGCGTCGTCGCTCTCGGCCGAGTCGCTCGAGCGCCTCGCTGGGCTCGAGCGCGACATCGCGATCGACGTCTTCGTCACGCCGACCTGACCTCACTGCCCGCCGGCCGTGCTGCTGGCGTACCGAGCTGCACTCGCCTCGCCGCGCATCCGAGCAGCCGCCATCGAGGCGACGGAGTTCCCGGCGCTCGCGGACTCCCTCGACGTGTGGGCCGTGCCGCGGATCGTCGTCAACGGCGTGCCGCAGTGGGACGGTGCCGTGCCCGAGCGCGTCTTTCTCGACCGGGTGCTCGCGCCCGCGTTCGAATAGGCCTGCACCTGCTTTCAAGCAGGTTGCGGTCGTTCGCCTCGTTCGAGCGTTTCAACGACTGCAACCAGGTTGAAACCTGGTTGCGGGGTCTGTCGGTAGATTCACTCCGTGACCGAGCTCGAGCGCGCCCAGGAGCTGTTCGCCGCCTTCGAGGCCGAGCTGCGGCGCGAACTGCCGCCGGGCGCCGACATCGTCGACGCGCACACGCATCTCGGCCACGACATCGACGGCATGGCCGGGCGGCTCGAAGAGCTGATCGCGATCCTCGATCGCTACGGCATCTCCCGCGCGAACGTCTTCTGCCTCGACGAGCCCGACCGCGTTCCGGCCTTCAGCGCGGGCAACGACCGCACGCTCGCGTTCGCGGCGGAGGCGAACGGCCGGCTTATCCCCTTCGTGCGGCTCGACCTGACCGACAGCCCGATCGAGGAAGCGAAGCGCTGCCTCGATCTCGGAGCGCGCGGCATCAAGCTGCATCCCCGCGCGCAGAAGTTCCAGCTGAACGACGAGCGCCTCGCGCCGGTGTTCGCGATCGCGGCGGAGCGGAGGGTGCCGATCATGATCCACGGCGGGCGCGGGCTGCCGCCCATTGCGGACAACCTCGCGCGCCTGCACGACCAGTATCCGGAGGCGACGCTGATCATCGCGCACGCCGGCATCGCCGACCTCTCCGGGCTCGCCGGCCACTTCGCGGGGAAGGCGGGCGTCTTCTTCGACACGTCCGTCTGGAGCCCGATCGACCTACTCAGCTTCTTCCACCTCATGCCCCCCGAGCAGATCGTCTACGCCTCCGACTACCCGTACGGCCTGCAACCGCAGTCGCTTCTGATCTCGCTTCGCACGGCGCGCATCGCCGGACTGACCGGGCCGCAAATCCTCGACATCCTCGCGGGCAACGCGAACCGGATCGCGAACGGCGAGCCCCCGCTCGCTCCGTCGCAGCCGCAAGGGGCGGCCACGCTCCAGCAGCCGATGGCGCTCGCGCGCATTCATCAGTACCTCTCGATGGCGATGCCGATGCTCTTCGCGCGACAGCAGGACACGTTCGGCGCGCTCGGTCTCGCGCTGAACGCGACGAACGAGCGCAACGGGCACGTCGAGGAGCTCGACCAGATCCGGGAGCTGCTCGTCGCCGCGCGCGAGCTCTGGCGCACGCTGCCCGAGGCCGACGACGACGCCGACGCGCGCGTGATCGCGCGAACGGCGGCGCGGCTCATCCACCTCGCCGACATCCTGGCGGTGACGACCGGTGCCTGAGGTGAAGCTCACGCTGAACGGCGGCGAGCACATCGTCGACGCACCCGTCGGCATCAGCCTCGCGAGTCTTCTTCGCGAGCGGCTCGGGTTCACCGGCACGAAGATCGCGTGCAACGAAGGCCATTGCGGCGCGTGCACCGTGCAGATCGACGGCGTGCCGACGCTCTCGTGCATCACGCTGGCTCACTCGGTACGCGGCGACGTGACGACGATCGAGGGCCTGCGCGACCACCCCTTGATCGACGCGTTCGTACGCGCCGACGCGGTGCAGTGCGGCTTCTGCACGCCCGGCCAGGTGGTGTCGGCCGCAGCGCTCGTCGCGGCGAATCCCGAGCCCACGGTCGACGAAATCCGCCATCAGATGGCGGGGAACATCTGCCGCTGCGGCACGTATCCGAGAATCGAGGAGGCGATCCTGCATTGGCGAGATTGATCCGCACCGAGAAGGAGGTCGAGGGCCGCTTCGAGGACGTGTGGCTCGTCGTCGAGGAGGATCCGCTCACGCAGTGGCCGGCGGGACCGCTTGCAGTCGTCGGGCGCGACGCGACGCGCCAGGACGCGCCGGAGCGCGTGCGCGGCGAGGCGCGCTTCACCGCCGACATCCAGCTGCCTGGGATGCTGCACACCGCCGTGCTGCGCTCTCCGTACGCGCACGCCCGCGTGCGTCGCATCGACTTCACGAAGGCACTCGCGCTTCCCGGCGTGCGCGCCGCCCTCGGCCCCGGTGAGGCGAAGGGCCTCGAGGAGGAGGCGGGCTTCGCGGGAGCGGCGGTAGCCGCGGTTGCAGCCGACACGTTCGGGAAGGCGCGGGCTGCGCTCGCCGCGGTCGACATCGAGTGGGAGGAGCTCGAAGTCGTTCTCGACCCCGAGGAGGCGGTCGAGCGCGAGATGTTCACCGCGCCGTCGGCGCGCTACGAGCGCGGCGACTTCGAGCGCGCGCTCTCCGAAGCCGACGTCGTCGTCGAGGGGACGTACCGCACCTCGGTCGTCCTCCACAACTCGATGGAGACGCACCAGGCAGTGTGCGAGTGGGTCGGCGACACGCTCAACGTCTACATCTCGACGCAGTACATCTGGGGCGTCCGCGACGCGGTCTCCAAGGAGCTCGGCATCTCGGGTGACAAGGTGCGCGTCGTCTGCGAGTTCATGGGCGGCGGCTTCGGCTCGAAGAACGGCCCCGACGAGTACACGTTCGTCGCGGCGGAGCTCGCCAGGCGGACGGGCCGCCCCGTGCGCTGCGCGCTGACGCGGCGCGAGGAGAACACGTCGGCGGGCAACCGCAACGCCACGCTGCAGAAGCTGACCGTCGGCGCGAAGAGCGACGGCACGATCGTCGCGCTCGGCGGCGACTTCATCAACGCGATCGGCTGGTCGGGCTGGTCTGCAATGACGGAGGGCCCGATGCAGATGCTCTACGCGTGCGACAACGTGCGCACGGTGCGCCACGGCGCGAAGATCAACACGCCGCCGATGAAGGCGTTCCGCGCGCCGGGCTTCGTCGAGGGGACATTTGGCCTCGAATGCCTGATCGACGAGCTCGCGGCCAAGCTCGAGCTCGACCCGCTGGAGCTGCGCAAGCGCAACTACGCCGACTCGAACGACGGCAAGCCGTTCTCGTCGAAGAACCTGATGCAGTGCTACGAGCTCGCGCAAAAGCACTGGGACCGCCGCGACGAGGTGCGCGCACGCTCGACCGACACGTGGAAGCACGGCGTCGGCATGGCGTCACAGATCTGGTTCGGCGGCGGCGGCCCACCGTCGTACGCCTGGATCCGCGCAACCTCGGACGGCCGCTTCACCGTCGTGACCGCGATGCAGGACATCGGCACGGGTACACGCACGGCCATGGCGATGATCGCCGCCGAGGAGCTCGGCGTCCCGCTCGACCGTGTCGACGTGATGCTCGGCGACAGCGCGCGCGGCCCGTACGCGACGCTCTCCGCCGGCTCGTCGACGACGCCGTCGGTCGGGCCCGCGGTGCGAGCGGCCGCGGCCGACGCGAAGCGGCAGATCCTCGAGATCGCGGCACAGCGCTACGACGTCGAGGAGCGGGTGCTCGACATCAAGGACGGGCTCGTCGTCTCTGCCGACGGCAACGTGTCAACGCCGCTCGAAGCCCTGCTCGAGATCCTCGGCGACGCGCAGATCCTCGGCAAGGGCGCCCGCGGCCCGAACCCGGCCGGCATGAGCGTGCTGACGTTCGGCGTCCAGGTCGCCGAGGTCGCCGTCGACATCGAGACCGGGGAGATCCGCGTCGAGCGGGTCGCCGCCGCGCATGACGTCGGCCGGATCATCAACGCGCTCGGCGCGCGCAGCCAGGTCGAGGGCGGGATCATCCAGGGCATCGGTCACACGCTGTCGGAGCAGCGCCTGCTCGACCCCGAGACCGGCCGCATCCTCACGACGACGCTAGACGCGTACCGGATGCCGACGATCGCCGACGTGCCGGAGATCGTGTGCGAGTTCGTCGACGCACCCGACGAACACCTGACGAACCTCGGCTCGAAGGGGCTCGGCGAACCGCCGATCGTTCCCCTCGCAGCGGCGATCGCGAATGCGATCCGCGACGCGACCGGCGCGGACGTGCACGAGCTGCCGATCTCGCGCGAGGAGATGCTGCGCGCGCTCGACGCCGCGAAGAAGAAGGAGAAGCGTGGAGCTCCTGCGGCCGTCTAGTCTCGCCGAGCTCGACGGAGGTCTCGCAATCCACGGCGGCACCGAGGTCGTGCCGCTCCTGCGCGACGGGATCCTCGAAGCCGACCGGCTCGTCGACATCCGCGGCATCGTGCCGCGCGGCATCGACGGGAACGTGATCGGCGCGGGAACGACGCTCGCCGAGCTCGAGGCGAGCACAGCGATCCCGGACGCGCTCCGTGAGGCGTGCACGCTCGCGGCCTCGCCCCAGCTGCGGAACATGAGCTCGCTCGGCGGCAACTTGCTGCAGTCGACACGCTGCTGGTACTGGCGGCTCGGCTATCCGTGCCGCCTGCATCGTGTTGGTGAGGGTTGGGGCGACCGCTGTCACGCACGCGAGGGTGAGCACCGCGAGCACGCGATCTTCGCGAACGACTTCTGCGCGTCGGCCCACCCATCCGACATCGCGGCGGCGCTCCTCGCGCTCGGCGCCCGGATCCGGACGACGAAACGGGAGCTGCCGCTCGAAGAGCTCTACCGGCTTCCGGACGAGGCGAACCGGGACATCGTGACGCTCGATCCGGGCGAGCTGATCCTCGAGCTCGAGCTGCCGCAGGTGGAAGCGAGCACGTATCTGAAGGCGATGGACAGGAAGCGCTGGTCCTTCCCGCAGGTCGGCGTCGCGGCGGCGCGTCGTGGCGGCGAGATCCGAATCGCCCTCGCCGGCGTGGCGCCGATCCCCTGGCTCCTCGGGGCGGACGGCCTCGACGGGGCGACACCGCTGCCCCGGACCGCCTGGAAGATCGCGGTCGCGAAGGCCCTCGTCGCCCGCGCCGCAGCCCGGCTCCAACGGCCCTAGAATCCCGGACTCATGAGTCTGCGGCTCATCGCGCTCCTCGCCCTCACAGGGATCGCGTGCTTCGCCTCTGCGACCTCGGCCGCACACGGCAAGCGCGCCGCCATTGTGGTCGCACACATCCCGGCGCTCCCTGAGAAGAGCGAATCGGTGACGGGCCTCTGCCCGATCCCGACGGGGTTCCGGCCCGCCTTCCTGCGCGCTGCGCACGACAGCGGCTTGCAGCTCTCGATGCTCGTCGCGGTCGCGCAGGTCGAGTCGGAGTTCAAGCCGAACGCGGTCTCCCCGGCGGATGCGCACGGGCTCATGCAGATCGTGCCGACGACCGCAGCGGAGCTGAAGCTCGACGTCGGCAAGCCGGCGACGAACGTGCTCGCCGGAGCGCGGTATCTCAGGCTCATGCTCGACCGCTTCTCGCGCACCGATCTCGCGCTTGCGGCGTACAACGCGGGCCCGACGGTCGTCGAGCGCCTCGGCCGCGCGCCGAACAGCGAGTCGCTCTCGTACGTCGCGAACGTGCAGCAGCGCTGGGCTGCGCTCGCGGGCTGCAGCTAGAGGCCTGATGTGAAATTCCGCCGGGCCGGATGACGCCCCACGCGCGGCGCGGTTCAGCACGTTCGGCCGCGGCCCGTAGCGCCGCTACGCGCCGCAACCGCCCGCACTGCCCCGCTTGGCCTGGAGCGCCCCCGACTGCGGCCGAATTTCACATCAACCCTCTAGCAACCAGGTTGCTGCGCAACCTGGTTGCACAATGACACCGTGATCTACGCCGTCGTCCTCGCAGCAGGCGCGTCGTCGCGGTACGGCACCGCGCCGCCGAAGCAGCAGGTGCTCCTGCCGCGCGTGCTCGACGCGCTCGAGCGAAGCGTCGTCGACGGCGTCGTCGTCGTGGCGGGTGCGCACCCGCTCGACGTCGAGAGCGTCCAGTGCCCCGACTGGGAGCTCGGCCCGGGCGCGTCGCTCCGCTGCGGGCTCGCCGCGCTGCCGCCCGAGGTCGAGGCGGCGGTCGTCGTCCTCGCGGACGGGCCGGAGCTCGACCCGCGCGCGATCGACCGCGTCATCGAAGCCTGGCGGGCCGAAGGCGGAGACGTCCTCGCCGCCTCGTACGCCGGCGTCCGCCTCCACCCCGTGCTCCTCGCTCGGCCTGCCTTCGGCCGCGTCCCGGACGAGGGGGCGCGAGGGCTCGAGGCCCGGCTCGTCCCCTGCGACGACCTGCCCCCTCCAGGCGATGTGGACGCCCGCCGATGAGATGGAGGAGGGCGAACGCCCGAGACGCCGAAACGAGAGAGTCGAGATGGAGCACGCACGGACACTCGAAGCAGTCGTCGCCGACGAGTCGCCGCTCGCGCATGCGCGCTTGCACCGGCAGCTGACCGTCGACGAGGCCGCGCGCCGCGCGAGCGTCTCGGCCGACGAGGTCCAGTGGCTCGAGGAGGGCCGCCTCTACCGGTTCCCGACGCCCGACCGCGCGCTCACCGTCGCGCTCCTCTATGCAACCG
>JBGPLW010000136.1:0-7178 GCA_041486645.1 Gaiellaceae bacterium
GCGGCTGCGGGGAGCGGCACGTTCAGGAGCGGCTCGAGCAGCTCCGGCGCCAGCTCGATCGCCGTCCGGCGGTCGCCGCCATCCCGCGGATGCAGGAGGCGTTGCTCGCGGCCGGGCGCCTCGAAGTAGACCGACGTCGGGTCGAGGACCGACTCGACGCCGTTGCTGAGACGGCGGAAGCAGCCGCTGCGGACGAAGACGACGCCGTGAGAGGAGGGCGCTTCCGGCGCCGACCAGTCGCCCGCGCCGGAGCCGCCGCGGACGTCCACCACCGCGAACCTGTCGCACTCCGCGAGCCTCTGCTTCACGAGCACCCTCAGAGCGTAAGCGGTTTTCCGGCCGGTGGAACCAATCGCGCAAGGATCTTCAAGCGTTGAGCGCTGTCCCAGGCCACGCTCCGGGCATGCCCGGGCCCGGCGCATGATCGTCTACGCCATCCGCAGGGTCGTCTACAGCGTGCCCGTCCTGCTCGTGTCGACGTTCCTGAGCTTCACGTTCGTCTCTCTCGCAGGCGACCCGACCGGGAACATCCGGCAGAACCCGAACTTCTCGACCGTGACGCTGGCGCACCTCCAGCACAAGTACCACCTCGATGCGTCGATCCCGGTGCGCTACTGGTACTGGCTCCAGGACGTCTTCGCCCACAAGCTCGGCTCGTCGCTCGTCACCTCGCAGCCGATCTGGCCCGACCTGCAACGCACGCTTTCCCACACGGGTCAGGTCATCCTGCTGGCCGAGCTCTTCGCTCTGACGCTCGGCGTCGCGGTGGGCGTGCTCTCCGCTGTCCGGCAGTACTCCGTGTTCGACTACTTCTTCACGACGTTCAGCTTCCTGGGCTTCGCCATGCCGGTGTTCTGGCTCGCGTTGCTCCTCCAGATCCTGTTCGTCGACATTTACCTGAAGTGGCACCTGCGGATCTTCTACACGTCGGGACTGAACAGCGTGGGCTCGGGAGCGTGGTCGTTCGATCGGCTCCAGCACATCGCGCTGCCGGCGTTCACGCTCTGCATTGTCAACTTCGCGTTGTACAGCCGCTACATGCGCGCCGCGATGCTCGACGTCATCAATGCCGACTACGTGCGAACGGCACGCGCGAAAGGCGTTTCGGAACTGCGCGTGATCCTGCACCATGTCGCGCGCAACGCACTCATTCCACTCACGACCGTGATCGCCCTGAACCTCGGCGCGCTCTTCGGAGGCGTGATCGTGACCGAGACGGTGTTCAGCCTCGACGGCGTCGGCTTCTACTTCATCCAGAAGCTCGGCCAGCTCGATCTCTACGCCGTGATGGGGTACCTCGTCGTGACGTCGACGATCATCATCGTCTTCAATCTCCTGGCGGACCTCGTCTACGGGTTCCTCGACCCGAGGATCCGCTACATCTGAGTCCCGTGTAGCGTGCGCGCATGGTCCGAGTGCGCTTCGCGCCGAGCCCGACGGGGTCGCTTCATCTCGGCGGCGCCTTGAGCGCCGTCGCGAACCGGAGCTTCGCCGACGAGCGGGGCGGCGTCTTCCTGCTGCGGATCGACGACACCGACGCGGCGCGGAACGTCGAAGGCGGCGCCGAGGCGATCGTCTCGGATCTCGAGTGGCTCGGCATCGCGTGGGACGAAGGCCCGTTGCTGCAGAGCGAGCGCTTCGTGCGGCATCGCGAGGCGGCGCACCAGATCGGCGAGCCCGACCAGGACGGCGCACTGCGGTTCGGGCAACTGACGCTCCTGCGTCCCGACGGCACGCCGACGTATCAGCTTGCATCTGCGGCCGACGATCTCGACTTCGAGATCACGCACGTGATCCGTGGGTCGGACCATCGCGCGAACGCGGAGGTGCAGGCGGCGCTCATCACGGCGCTCGGCGGCACCGCGCCCGAGTACATCCATCATGGGCTCCTGCTCGGCGAGGACGGCCAGAAGCTCTCGAAACGGCACGGGGCGTCGTCGCTCGCCGACCTGCGCGAGGCCGGTATCCCGGCGGAGGCCGTGCGCGCGTATCTCGAAGAGCTCGGCCTGCCGCGCCACGACGTGCATCTCGACCTCGCACGGCTGAAGCGGCTTTCGATCGACGTGCTCGGCGCTCTCACCGACGAAGAGCTGGCGGCGCGGGTCGGCGTGCCCGAGTCGGTCGCCCCGGTGCTGCGCGGCGCGCGCGACCTGCGCGAGGCGCGCGAGTACGCGGAGCACGTCCTCGCGCCGGAGCCGGTCGTGGTCGACGCGCCCGAGACGCTGACGCGTTTCCGCGAGCTCGTCGAGGGAGGGCTCGACGCGCGGAGCGTCGTGCGGGAGCTGAAAGCGGTGGGCGGCGACCTGAAGGCGGTGCGGCTCGTGCTCACCGGGCGCGAGCGCGGGCCCGAGCTCGCGGCGGTGATCGCCGCGCTTCCGCGCGAAGAGCTGCTGCGGCGCGCTGCCCTCTAGGCTAGGTCTCATGCGCCTCTACAGCACGCTGTCGCGGCAGCTCGAGGAGCTGCCGGCGCCGCCCGGGCCGGTGCGGATGTACTTCTGCGGCCCGACCGTCTACCAGCGGGCGCACATCGGCAACGCGCGGCCGTTCGTCGTCGGCATGTGGCTTCGCGCCTGGCTCCTGCAGCGTGGCTACGACGCGACGCTCGTCCACAACATCACGGACGTGAACGACAAGATCTACGACGCCGCGCCGGGGGCGAGCGCCGAGCTCGCCGCACGAGCGAGCGAGTGGTATCTCGAGGACGTCGCCGATTTCGGGCTCGGCCTGCCCGACGAGCTGCCGAAGGCGACGGAGCACGTGCCCGGGATCGTCCGCTTCATCGAGGAGTTGATCGAGCGCGAGTACGCCTATGCGGTTGGTGGCGACGTCTATTTCCGCGTCGCCCGCGACCTGCAGTACGGGCAGCTGTCGCGCCAGCGCGCCGACCAGATGGATGAGGAGGAGCGGAACCCGCTGAAGGAGGATCCGCGCGACTTCGCGCTCTGGAAGGCGACGAAGCCGGGGGAGGACACCTCGTGGGACTCACCCTGGGGGCCGGGCCGGCCGGGGTGGCACATCGAATGCTCGGCGATGGCGCGCGACGCGTTCGGGCCGGTGTTCGAGATCCACGGCGGCGGTCTCGACCTCGTCTTCCCGCATCACGAGAACGAGCTCGCGCAGTCGCGGGCGCTCGGCGACGAGTTCGCGAAGGTCTGGATGCACAACGGCATGCTCGAGTTCGGCGGCGAGAAGATGTCGAAGTCACTCGGCAACGACGTCTCGATCCGCAACGTCCTCGACACGTGGGGGAAAGAGGTGGCGCTCCTCTTCTTCATGACGGCGCACTGGCGCAAGCCGATCGACTTCACCGACGACACGCTCGCGCAGGCGCGCTCGCAGGTCGAGACGTTCCGCAACTTCTTCGTCGACACGCCGCAGGCCGGCGAGCCTTCGGAACAGGAGCGGCTCGCCGCGGTGCTCGACGACGACTTCAACACGCCGGACGCGCTCGCGCTCTTCCACAGCTGGCGCAGCCGCGGTCTCGCTGCCGATCTGCATGCCGGGCTCGAGCTCTTCGGCCTCGGCTCCCTCGGCGAGCGCGCCGAGGCGCCCCCGGAGGTCGTCGGGCTCGCCGAGCAGCGACAGGCGGCGCGCGCGGCGAAGGACTTCGCCGAGGCCGACCGGCTGCGCGACGCGATCGCGGAGCTCGGCTGGGAGGTCCGTGACGTGGCCGGCGGCTTCGAGCTCGTCCCTCGATGACCCGCGAGCAGGTCTACGGCCGCCGCGCGGTGCGCGAGGCGCTCCGCGGTGCGAACCGGGAGGTGCTCGAGCTCTGGGCGACCGAGCGCGCCGTGAAGGGCGAGTCTTGGCTGCGCGAGACGAAGCAGCCGCGCGTCCACGTGAAGCTCGAGCGGGACTTGAGCGACGAGGCGGGCACACGCGACCACCAGGGCGTGCTCGCGTGGTGCGAGCCGTACCGGTACGCCGACGCGTACGAGCTCGCGGCGACGGAGCATCCGCTCCTCGCGTGCCTCGACCAGGTCAGCGATCCGCGGAACCTCGGCGCCGTCTGCCGCAGCGCGGAGGGGGCGGGCGCGACGGGCGTCGTCGTGCCGGCGCACGGCTCGGCGCGCGTGACGCCGGTCGTCTGCCGCTCCTCGGCCGGCGCGGTCGAGCATCTGCCGGTCGCGGTCGTGACGAACCTCGCTCGCTATCTCGAGGAGATCAAGAGCGGCGACCTCTGGGTCGCGGCAGCCGTGGGCGAGTCGGGGACGCCGATGTGGCAGACCGACCTCTCGGGCGGGCTCGCCTTCGTCTTCGGCGCCGAGGGGAAGGGGCTGCGCCCGCTCGTCCGGCGGACGTGCGACCTTCAGGTCTCGATTCCGCTGCTCGGCCAGGTGGAGTCGCTGAACGTCAGCGTGGCGGCGGCGGTGCTGCTCTACGAGGCTCGGCGCCAAAGAGGAGGTTGAGAGCGGTGGCTGAGCCGACGCTCTACCTGTTCGACGGCTTCAACCTCCTCCACGCGGGCGGGTTCGAGTCGACGGACGCCCTGCGTGACCTGCTGGCCGGCTGGGTCGCGACGAAGGGCGCCCGGGGCGTGCTCGTCTTCGACGGCCACGGCGCGGACGAGGAGCACGGGCCGCTCGCGGTGCGCTGGGCGCCCGACGCGGACGCGATGATCGAGCGGCTTGCGGCGGAGCACCGCGGCGGCGAACAGGTCGCGGTCGTCTCCTCCGACGAGGCGGTGCGCGGTACCTCCGGCGCCGAGGTGCGCAAGCTGTCGTCGCGGATGTTCCTCTCGGAGCTGACGCGGCCGGAGCACACGGATAGAGCGCGCAGCGACCTGCGCGACAAGCTCGACCCCGAGACGCTGGCGCGGCTCGAGCGGTTGCGGCGCGGCGAGTAGAGGCGTCGAGCCCCCGGCGCAGAACCCTCCGGGGTGATCGGGACGCTGAACGAGGGTGCGCTCCACGCCCAGTTGAAGGAGTGGTACCGCCGGCCGCGCGACCGCGTGGAGCAGCAAGTCGGCGCCTACGTCGTCGATCTCGTCCGCGGCGGTCTTCTGATCGAGATCCAGACCGGCAGCTTCGCGCCGCTCCGGCGGAAGCTCGAGGAGCTCCTGCGCACGCACCGCGTCCGCCTCGTCGCACCGGTCGCCGTGACGCGGCGGATCGTGCGCGTCTCCGACGACGGCGTCGTTCTCTCGGCGCGGCGCTCTCCGAAGGCCGGCCGCGCGGAAGACGTCTTCGCGCGGCTCGTGAGCATCCCGTCGCTTCTCGCCCACAAGCGCTTCGAGCTCGAGATCGTCCTCACCCACCAGGAGGAAGTGCGGATGTTCCGGCCGGGCCGCGCCTACCGCCGCCGCGGCTGGGTCGTTGCGGGCCGGTCGCTCACGAGCGTCGACGGCTCGGTGACGGTCGCGGGCCCGGGCGACGCGCTCACGCTCCTTCCGGCCGGCCTCCCGTCGTCGTTCGACACGGCGGAGCTCGCCGCAGCCGCCGGGATCGACCGCAGGCTTGCACAGCAGATGACGTACTGCCTGCGCCACGCCGGCGCGCTCGCAACGACGGGGAAACGCGGCCGTGCAGCGCTCTATCAACTCGCCGTGTAATTGCCCGGCGGCATTTCCCGGCCGATTACCTGCTACGAACATGTGTTCGGTACAGATTGGGTCCATCGCAAATCGACTTGTAATTCCTTGGACCTCTTGCTATCTTCGCCCTCAACCTTAGGGTGAGACTTCACCCACCACGACATTGGGGGACGCCGTGGCAGCCCGGTCCGCAACAGCTCATAGGCATCAGACACCGCAAAAGCAGGCGCGCGAGCTCGAAGACTTGCAGCTCGTCCTGAAGGCGCGGAACAGCGACAGCTCGGCGCTCGACGTCCTCATCCGGCGCTACACCGGCTTCGTCCGGCTGAAGGCGAGCTCGTACTTCCTCGCCGGCGGCGACTCGGACGACCTCATCCAGGAAGGGATGATCGGCCTCTACAAGGCGGTGCGGGACTTCCGCCCCGACAAGGAGACGTCGTTCCGGAGCTTCGCGGAGCTCTGCGTGACGCGTCAGATCATCACGGCGATCAAGACTGCGACCCGCTTCAAGCACTCGCCGCTCAACACCTACGTCTCGTTCAGTCACACCCCGGCCGGCCAGGACTCCGACGGCGAGTGCTCACTCGGCGACGCGCTGCCGGGCCCCGCCGTGCACGAGCCGTCCGTGATGGTCATCTCGACCGAGGAGCTCCAGAGCCTCGTCTTCTGCCTCGGCAGCGGCCTCTCGTCGCTCGAGGCCGACGCCCTCCGCCTCTACCTCGAAGGGTCGTCCTACGAGGACATGGCCGAGCGGCTCGGGTGCGACACGAAGACGATCGACAACGCGCTCCAGCGCGTGAAGCGCAAGATCATCACGCACCAGAAGGCGCGCGAAGTCCTTCAGTAGCCACGCGGGCGATCTCGTAGGTCGCCGCGAATCTGACCTTCCGTCGTTGCTGATTCTTCGGCGGGTCGACGCGGAGATACGCACCTCGCGATCCGGGTACTTCGGCGATTGGGACGAGATACACGGCAGTCGTCTCGGGGCAGTAGACCGCGAAGTAGTCCACCTGGCCGCGGTAGTCGCGGTGACAGGTCTGCGGGTTCCGATGGTGGCCATAGTTGCTACAGGTCGCGAACCGGACTGCTCCCTCTCGGAGCCGGCCCGTCTTGCACTGCACGCGCGTTAGTTCGCCGTCCATCTCGAGCACGATGTCGCAGCGCGTGTTCTCGCCGAACGGCAGGTAGAGACCGAACCCAAGCCGTTGGAGGGCAACCATGACTGCGAGTGTGGACCGATCGCCGATGTCCTTGGGGTGCTCGATGTTGTCATGATTGCAAACGCGTCGGACGATAGTATGGCCGCGCGCCGGAGTAGCTCAGTGGTTAGAGCACTGGTTTTGTAAATCAGGTGCCGTGGGTTCGAATCCCACCTCCGGCTTGGGGACTGTCCCAAGTTCTGCCGCTAGTGCGGCGTGCGAACAGCGAGAGCTGCTCGAAGCGACCGTCGGTCTTCCGCGGCTTCGGCACGTGTCCGAGCACACGCTGCAGGTTCTTCTCGAGATCGTGCGGGGCCGGTGTCCGCAAAGGACCAGCCAGTGTACGACCGGGTCCAGACGGTTGCGGTGGCCGACCGTCCCGCCCCCTTAACCGGCCTCCGGGAGATCTTGGGACAGTCCCCAAGCCGGAGGTGGGATTCGAACCC
>JBGPLW010000137.1:0-7148 GCA_041486645.1 Gaiellaceae bacterium
AAGAGTGACACCGGCATCGACATCCGGTTGCCGGGAACGTCGTTGACCTTGTGGTACATGAGCACGCGCAGGCTGCGGTCGTCGCCGTTCACGACGCCGATCCCATTCGCCGCCTCCCCGATGGCGCGGTAGACGGAGTTCTTCAGCAGCTGCTTGATCTGCTCGCGCATCGGGAAGAGGTTAGCCCGCGAGCACCCCATCCCCAAGGACCGAGTCGACGAGGGCCCGCACCTTGGCGGCGTACTGGGCCGGCGTCACGCCCCAGTCTTCGCCGGTGCGGCGGGCGTTCGCGCCGAGCCGCTCGGCGGTAGCGCGGTCCGACAGGATCCGCACGAGCGCGCCTGCGAGCTGAACCGCGTCGTCGGGGTTCACGAGCAGGCCGTTCTCGCCGTCCTTCACGACGTCGGGGATGCCGGCGCGGTTGCCGCCGACGATCGCCCGGCCTCGGCAGGCGGCCTCGAGCGCAACGCGGGGCAGCCCCTCGGAGCGGGACGGCAGCGCAACGAGCCACGAGGCGTCCATGGCGCCCGAGACCTCCTCGGCCGTGAGGCGCGGCGACCACTCGGTCTGCCCCGGCAGATCGGCGAGCAGTCGCTGCGCGCGGTCGCGCATCGTCCCGTCGCCGACGAGATGGAGCGTCGCGTCCGGCACGCGCGGCGCAGCGAGCCGCCAGGCCTCGACGAGCGTGTCGAAGGCTTTGTACCGCTCGAGCACGCCGACGAAGACGGCGCGAGGCCGCTCCGGCAGCGGCGCGGGCGGTTGCTCGAGAAATGCCTCCGCGTCGACGTACGACGGGAAGGTCGCCGCCGGCTCGACGCCGAGCGCCTGCACGAGCCCGGTCGTCTGCGTCGAGACGGTGCGGACGGCGTCGGCGCCGCGCACCGCGAACGGCGCAAACGCGTCGTTCACGGGATTGAGCAGCCTGCGCAGAGGCGATCCGTACAGCCGCGTGGTCTCGTGCCAATCGCCCTGCACGTCGAGGATCGCCTTCGTGTCCACGCGCACGAGCGAGCGCGCTGCGAGGAAGGCGACGAGCTCGTGGACGCCCTGAACGAGCGCGGCCTGCGGACGGAAGTCGCGCAGCTCGCGCGCGATGCGGAACGGCAGCAGGAGGTAGAAGAGCGCTCCGTCGAGGAAGCGCGGTCTCGCGGGCGCGACGAGGTGGAAGCGCTCGTCGCCGGTCGGCCCGCCTTCCGGTGCTGCGGCGAGCACGCGATGGTCGACGACGCCGGCGACCGCGTCCCACTTGCGCTTCTGTGCGCCGTCGAGCGGCAGCCGGAAGCGCTCGCGTGAGACGAAGAGGACGCGCGGATTCATGCGCCCGCCTCTTCGAGCACGCGCTCGGCCCAGTGCTCGACCGAATGCCCCGCCTCGACGCGCGCGCGCAGCTCGCGCCCGGCGCCGCCTTCGTAGCCGCGGATCCGGTCCACGAGCGAGGCCGGATAGTCGCCGTGGAAGCGGAGCCCGTCGGGCAACAGAGTGTCGAACACGGGCGAGGCGGCGAAGACCGGCAGGCAGGCCGCGGCCGCCTCGTACACGACCTTGTCCGCGGCGTTGCCGTGCGTCGCGTTCACCACCGCATCCGCGAGGCCGAAGAGCCCCGGGACGCCGGCGTACGGGACTTCGGCGCCGAACGTGACGCGATCGCGCACGCCGAGCTCGCCGGCGAGCGCCTCGAGCCGCGGCAGCTCCGCGCGGTCGGCGTCGGTCAGCATCGGGCCGTGCAGGCTGAGCGTTGCGTCCGGCAGCTCCGGCAGCGCGCGCAGCACGGTCTCCCAGCCCTTCACGGGCGCGTAGCGGCCGAGACCGAGCAGGCGCCGCAGAGGCGGCCGCCGCTCGGCAACGCACGGCAACGCCGCGACGTCGATGCCGTGGCCGATCGCCCGCACCTTCGGCGAATGCAGCGGCACCGAGCGCTCGTCGACGGTGAGCACGCGGTCGACCACACGCACGGCTGCCTGCAGCGACGGCCCCGCAGCCTGCTGCGTGAACCAGAGCAGGAGCGGCACGCGCAGCGGCTTCGCAAGCGGCGCAGCAAGCAGCGCGAAGATCGGCGACATGTGCGCGACGACGGCGACGGGCTTGTGCAAGAGCTCCGGCGCGAGGGCGGCGATGTAGCGCGCACCGCGCACGGCCTGCGTCGGTGCGGCGAAGCTCCGCACGGTGCAGTTCTCGGGCAAGCCGTCGCGATCGACCGTGTCGGCGATCACGACGACCTCCTCCGCACGCGCAGCGAGCGCACGGATCTTCGCGAGAGTCGCCCCGAGCACCGGGTGGCTCGGATCCGCGGCCTGCGTGACGAAGACGATTCTCATGCGACGAGCTCCCGCATCCGCCGCGCGTACTCCTCGGGCGTCTGGAGCCACGGCGCCGCCGCGGCGCGCGCGCCGGCGGCGAGCCGTTCCGCGAGCGCACGGTTGGTGAGCACGCGCACGATCGCGTCGGCGAGCGCGCCGGCGTCGCCGGGGGCGACGAGGATCCCCGAGACGCCGTCCTCGACGAGATTCGGAATCGAGCCGGCGCGTGTGCCGACGACGGCTCGCCCGCGGCAGAAGGACTCGACGAGCACGCGCCCCATCCCCTCCGAGCGCGACGGCAGCACGAGAAGCCACGCGTCGTCCATCGCCCGGGCGACCTCGGCGGAGGTGAGCTCGCGGTCCCAGCGGGCGCCCATCTGGACGAGGGACTCGGCAACGTCCGCGCGGCTTCCCTTGCCCACGAGGCGCAGCGACGCGCCCGGAACGCGTGGCGCCGCGAGCCGCCACGCCTCGGCGAGGCCGTCGATGTTCTTGTAGGCCTCGAGCACCCCGACAAAGAGCGCCGTCGGCGCCTGCGGCAGCGGCGCCGGCTCGACGACGAACGGCTCGAGCTCCATGTACGCGGGGAAGTCCGCCGCGGGCTCGACGCCGAGGCCCTGCACGAGTTGCGCCGTGAACGGCGAGACGGTGCGCACGGCGTCGGCGCGGCGGAGCGCAGCGGCGGCGACGGCATCTCCGAGCCGCGAGAGCACGTGCCGCGCGGGCGAGCCGTAGAGGCGCGTCGACGTGCGCCAGTCGCCGTGCACCTCGACGACGATGCGAGCGGGCACGCGCGCGATGCGGCGAGCGAGCAGAGCGGCGGCGGCGTCGTAGGCGGTCTGGCAGACGATCGCCTCGGGGCGGAAGTCACGGAGGAGCTTCGCGATCCGCGACGGGAGCGCGACCCAGAACGCGACGCCGTCGACGAGGCCGGGGAGCGGGCGCACCAGTGTGAACGTGCCGTCATCCTTGCCCGAGCCAGGCGCCGCCGAGGCGAGCACGCGCAGCTCGAGCTCCGCGCCGAGCGCGTCGAATTTCTTCGCAAGGCTCGGCGAGAGCGGCAACCGGTAGCGGGTCCGGCTCACGAAGAGCACGCGTGGTCTCTTCATCGACGCAGGGTACGCAGCAGCGTCTCTTCGAGCTGCGCGAACACGCGCTCCGGCGCGTAGGAGGCAACCGACCCGGCCGCGGCGCCCCGCAACCGCGCACGCAGCTCGTCGTCGCCGAAGAAGCGGCGGATCGCGGCGGCGAGCGCGCCGGCGTCACCGAGCGGCACGAGGAGGCCGTTCTCGCCGTCGTGCACGACCTCGGCGACGCCGCCGGTCGCCGTCGCGAGGACGGGCGTGCCCGCGGCCAGCGCTTCGACGACCGTGTGCGGGAAGTTCTCCCAGCTCGAGGAGAGGATCGACGCATCCGCAGCCGCGAAGAGCTCGACGACCCGCACGCGGGGCAGCGCGCCGAGCAGCCGGACCCGTCCGCCCAGGCCGAGCTCGGCGATGTCGCGCTCGATCGCCTGGCGCTCGTCGCCCTCGCCCGCGATCAGGAGCTCGACGCCCTCGACGGCCGCGACCGCCTCGAGTGCGACGCGCAGCGACTTCTGCGCCGTGAGGCGGCCGGCGAACGCGAGCGCCGGCCCATGGAGACCGAAGTTCTCGCGGAGCTCGTCACGAGGCGCGAAGTCCGGCAGGGACGGCGCCGGATTCGGCAGAACGGACACGCGCGCCGGGTCGACGCCCCACGACACTGCGAGCTCGCGGAGGTAGGCGCTCGGCGTGAAGACGTGCGCCGCGTGCTTCAGCTCCACGTCGCGCGCGAGGCGAAGGACACGCACGGACAGGCCGCCGGCATCCGCCTGGAACTCGTCGACGTTGCCGCCGACGATTCCGCGCCTTCGCGCCCGCTCGAACGCCGGATCGGCGGTGAGCTTGACGACGTAGGGCCGCCGCGCAAGCCGTGCACCGAGCGAGCTGCGCCCGAACATGCCGGTCGTGTAGACGACGTCGGCGCGTGCGGCGCGACGCGCGATCTCGAGCGCAGTGCGAAGGTGGAGCACGCCCTTCGGCAGTGAGCGCGAGGTCCAGTGCACCGGATACGCCTGTACGGCCGGCGCCGCGTCCGCCGTGATCACGACGTCGACGTCGTGCCCGTGCGCGCGCAGAAACGCGGCGACGTCGGGCGCATGGCTTGCAGGACCGCCGACGTCCGGAGGCCAGATGCCGGAGACGACGAGCGCTTTCACGGCAGAACTGCACCCGTGTCGAGCACCGGCGACGGCGGGCCGATGTCCTCGGGCCGGATCCGTGCGAACACGAAGCCCCAGACGATCGCGAACGCACACATCCCCGCGAGCACCGCTCCCGCCGCTCCGGTGGCGCCCCAAAGCGAGCCGAACAGGAGCACGAGCGGCAGCACGACGACCGCCTCGACGCCGTGGGTGAAGATCCGCAGCCCCGGCCGGCCGATCGTCACCGGGAACGACTTCGTCCAGCCGACCACGAGCTGCACGGCCGCGGCGAGCACGAACAGACGCCCCGCGTTCGCGGCGCCGACGTACTGCGGACCGTTGACGAGGCGAATCAGATCGGGGATCCAGATGAGAAGCGGTGGCACGGCGACGATCGAGATGCCGAGCGCGACGAGGCTGTAGCGCCGCACGCCGCGCAGCACGACACTCTGGCGTCCCTTCTCCCAGTCCCGCGTCTGCTCGGTGAGCAGCACCATGCGCGCCGGCGCCGACAGCGCCTGAAACCCCGATTGCGGGGCCTGCGCGACGCGGAACAGGCCGACCTGCGTCGTGTTCGTCACCGCACCGAGCAGGAGCGGCGCAAGACCGCCGCGGAGCGAGGTCACCCCGCTCGCCGCGCTGGACTGGAGGATGAACGAGACGATGTCGCGGCGGTCGCCGCCGAGCCGCTCCGCCCGCGCACTCGGGAAGCGGCGGAAGGCGGCGAGGCCGACGGCGCCGACCGACGCAGTCGACACGACCTGGGCTGCGAGCACCCCGGCGATCGCCTCGGCGAGCCCGAAGTGCGCACCGACCGCAATTCCGGCCAGTCGGAGCGTCATCGACCACGCGAGCAGCAGCGAGCGGATGTCATAGCGGCTCCGCAGGTAGAGCATCGTCCCCGCGAGCCCTTCGAGCGACTGGCCGAGCGGGATACCGGCGGCGAGCAGGCACGGCACCTCGAGCCGGTGAGGGGCGAACTGGGAGAACACGACGAGGCCGAGGGCGCCGAGCAGCGCGCCCGAGAGCTTCACCCGCATCGCGCTCGTGAAGAGCTGCCGCAACCGGCCCCATTCCTCGCGCGTCGAGTAGCGGAAGCCGTACTTGACGAGAGCCTCCTCGACGGTGAGGTCGAAGAGCGACTGGACGAAACCCGTGGCGAAGATCACGGTCGCGTAGTCGCCGAACACGCGGGCCGACGCGAATTCCCGCGTCGCGACGACCGTGCCGAGGAACCCGAGAACGACCGAGGCGTAGATACCGACGGCCGTCACGGAACGGCGGACGAGGAGCCGGCGCATCAGGCGAGGGTATAGTCGCCGTCTCCTTGGCGACCAGGTTTGCGAACCGAGGCATGTCGCCCAGCGCGGTATTGCTGGCGGCGGCGATCCCGATCCTCTTCTTGCATGTCCGGTACCAGCCCGGCGTGGCGATCGGGGTCGGCTCGACGACGGCCAACGCCTATCTCTCGGACTTCGCCGTGCTCGCGGTCGTCGTGCTCGCCGCCGTCGAAGCGCGCCGCCGGGGGGTCGCCGCCCTCGTACCGGGCCGCCTGCTCTGGATCGCCGGCGCGCTCTTCCTCGTCTGGATGGCCGCGGGCGTCGCGGTCGGACGGCTGCATGCGAGCGCCTATCCCTGGCAGACCCACGGCGTCACGGCGGCGAAGTTCGCGGAGTACGGGCTCCTCGCCCCGGCCGTGCCGCTCCTGCTGCGGCGCACCCGCGACCTCGTGCTCCCCATCTGGTCGGTCGCGCTCTGGAGCAGCGCCGCGACCGTCGTCGGGATCGCGCAGTTCTTCGGCGCCGCCATCTTCCTCGCCGGGACCGTCGGCCGCCGGCAGGCGTCGTTCCTCTCGTCGGCCGACTTCGCTGCCCTGTCGGCGGCGGCGCTCCTCGTCGGCATCGTCGCCCTCGCCGCTCCGCGCGTTCGAGGAGCGCGCATCCCGGCAGCGATCGCGACGCTGAGCGGCGCGCTCGGCATGATCGTCGCCGGAGCCGTCGCATCGGTGCTCGGCCTCGCGACGGCGCTCGCCGCGCTCGGCGCCGTCCTGCTGCTTCGGCGCGAGGTCGTTCCGCGGCGTGTCGTCATGATCGGCGCCGTTGCAGCCGTCGTCGCCGTCGGGGTCGTCGCGATCCGGGGGAGCGACCTCGATGCGTTCGCACGGTTCCTCGGCGCGTCGCCGGGAGCGACGAAGGCGCAGCCGACGAAGGTGCAGAGCTATGCGCATCGCACGCTCCTCGCCTGGATCGGCTTCGAGATCTGGAAGGACCACCCGGTGCTCGGCGTCGGCTGGGAGGGATCGGCGGAGCCCGTGAACTTCGAGCCGTACCTTCCGGCTGCGCACGAGCGCTTTCCGAACGAGGCGCCGCTTGCCTTCCCCTCGGCCGCGCCCGACCGCCGGTACGGCGTGCAGAACTCGTGGATCCAGGCACTCGCGGATCTCGGCGTGATCGGCCTCGCACTCTGGGTCGCCGTGTTCGCGGCGGCCGCCTGGGTCGCCTCGCGCGCGCTCGGCACGGTCACCGCGCTCTACGGCCTCCTCGCGACCGCACTCGTCGTCTGGCTGTGGACGGCGCAGGGCTTCGTCGCCGGCATCCCGCTCGACGCGCTGACGTTCCTCGCGTTCG
>JBGPLW010000138.1:0-7133 GCA_041486645.1 Gaiellaceae bacterium
CCTTCGTCGAGGAGCTCGGCGGCCGGCGGGAGATGAGCGAGTGGCTCGACGCGCGCGGGCTGCCGCACGGCGCCACTGTGGAGAAGGCGTACTCGACCGACGCGAACATCCTCGGCGCGACGCACGAGGCGAAGGACCTCGAGCTGCTCGGGACGAGCATGAAGATCGTCGAGCCGATCATGGGCGTCGCGCACTGGGACGCGGACGTCGAGATCGAGCCTGAGATCACGACGATCAGCTTCGAGGGCGGCGTGCCGGTTGCGATCGACGGCGACGAGCTCGAGAGCGATCCGGTGGCGCTTCTGCGCGCGGCGAACGCAGTCGCCGGGCGCCACGGCCTCGGCAACTCCGACCAGATCGAGAACCGCATCATCGAGGCGAAGAGCCGCGGCATCTACGAGGCGCCCGGGATGGCGCTCCTGCACATTGCGTACGAGCGGCTGCTGAGCGCGATCCACAACGAGGCGACGCTCGAGCGGTACGCGGTCGACGGCCGCAGGCTCGGCCGCCTGCTCTACGAGGGCCGCTGGTTCGACCCGCAGGCGCTGATGCTGCGCGAATCGCTCGAGCGGTGGGTCGCGTCCGTCGTCACCGGCGAGGTGACGCTCGAGCTGCGGCGCGGCGAGGACTACACGATCCTGGACACGAGCGGCGAGTCGGTCACGTACGACCCGGAGCGCCTTAGCATGGAGCGGAGCGCGACGGCGTTCACGGCGGCCGACCGGATCGGGCAGCTCGCAGTGCAGGTGAACGACATCGCCGACACGCGCGCGATGCTCGAGCGGCAGGGACACGTGCCGCTGTGACGCTCTGGTCGGGACGCGTCGGCGCGGAGCTCGCGCCGGAGGTGTGGGACTTCCTGAAGGTCGACGACGCAGAGCTGCTCCCGTACGACGTCCAGGGCACGCTGCTGCACGCTGAACGTCTGCGCGCCGCCGGGCTTCTCGACGACGCAGAGCTCGCCGAGGTGCGCGAGACGCTCGCGGCGCTCGACACGGTCGATCCACTTGCGGAAGACGTGCACTCCTACCTCGAAGCCGAGCTCGGTGCGGTGGGGAGGAAGATCCACGCCGGCCGGTCGCGCAACGACCAGGTGGCCGCCGCGCTGCGCCTCTACGTCGACGATGCGTGCGCCGAGGCGGATGGCGCACTCGGCTCCTTTGCAGCAGCGATCCTCGAGCATGCAGCCGCGGACGCGACGACGCCGATGCCCGGCTATACGCACCTTCAGCGCGCCCAGCCGATCACGCTCGGCCACCATCTGCTCGCGTGGGCGGAGATGCTGGAGCGCGACCGCGCGCGGTTCGCGTTCGCGCGCGTGCAAGCGGAGCCCTCACCGCTCGGCGCCGGCGCGCTCGCCGGCTCGACGCTGCCGCTGCCGCCGCCACCGCAGCCGATGCGTAACTCGCTCGACGCCGTCTCCGACCGCGACTTCGCGCTCGACTATCTCTACGCCGCCGCGGTGCTCTTCACCCATCTCTCACGGATCGGCGAGGAGCTCTGCCTCTGGACCACGGCGGAGTACGGCTTCGCGCGCCTGCCCGAAGCGGCGGCGACCGGGTCGTCGATGATGCCGCAGAAGCTGAACCCGGACGTCGCCGAGCTCGCCCGCGGCAAGGCGGGAACGGCGATCGGCCGGCTCACCGGGCTGCTCGCGACCGTGAAGGGCCTGCCGCTCGCGTACGACCGCGATCTCCAGGAGGACAAGGTGCCGCTGTTCGCGGCGCGGCGCGACGTGCGCGGCGCGCTTGCGGCGCTCACGGTGCTCGTCGCCGGGCTCGAGTTCGACCGCGGCCGCCTGGCCGCAGCCGCAGCCGATCCGCTGCTTCTCGCGACCGACGCCGCGGAAGCACTCGTGCGCGAAGGAGTGCCGTTCCGCACGGCGCACGAGCAGGTCGCAGCGAGCGTCCGTGCCGGAACGTTCGAGCCCCCGTCGCCCGCGCCACGGCTCGGCGACGTCGACGCCGCGGTCGCCGCCGCGAAGGAGCGGTGGGGATGCTGACGATGTCGCTCGCCGGGCGCGACCTGCTCCGGATCTCCGACCTCGCGGTGGAAGAGGCCGAAGCGATCCTCGATCTCGCAGTCACGCTGCGCGAGAACCCGAAGCAGCCGCTCTTCCCGGGCGCCACGCTCGGCCTCTACTTCTCGAAGCATTCGACGCGCACGCGCGTCTCGTTCTCTGTCGCGATGACGCATCTCGGCGGCAGCGCGCTCGCGCTCAGCCCCGAGGAGCTGCAGCTCTCGCGCGGCGAGTCGCTGCCCGACACGGCGCGTGCGCTCTCCCGCTATTTCGACGTGCTCGCCGTGCGGACGCACGAGCACGCGGAGCTCGAGGCGTGGGCGGAGTGGGCGTCGATCCCCGTCATCAACGCGCTCACGGCTGCAGAGCATCCGTGCCAGGCGCTCGCCGATGCGCTCACGATTCGCGACCGCCTCGGCACGCTCGCCGGCGTGCGCGTCGCGTGGGTGGGCGACGGCTCGAACGTCCTCGTCTCGCTCGCCGCGCTCGGCGACCTGCTCGGCTACGAGGTCGTCGCCGCGTGCCCCGACGGCTACGAGGCGCCCGGTGTCGCGACCGTTCGCGATCCGCGCGAGGCAGTCGCCGGCGCCGATGTCGTCGTCACCGACACGTGGATCAGCATGGGGCAGGAGCACGAGCGCGCTCGCCGCCTCCACGACCTCGAGCCGTACCGTGTCGACGCGGCGTTGCTCGCGCTCGCCTCGCCGGATGCATTCGTCATGCACTGCCTGCCGGCGCACGCGGGCGAGGAGATCACCGCCGAGGTTCTCTACGGCGAGCGGTCCGCGATCTGGGACGAGGCGGAGAACCGCCTGCACGCCCAGAAGGCGCTGCTGGCGCTCCTCCTGGGCTGAGCCGGCTCGGCAAATCCTCGGATCGAACCTGCGGCTTTCTCCCGTCGCGCCCGTTGCCGGCTCGATCGTATGGTGAGGCTGACCCGCCGGGAGGCACTCGCATGGAAGTCGTCGACGCGTGATCGTCCACCTCGAGCGGAACCCGCGCGGGCCGCGAGTCTATGTCCTCGGCCGGCGTATCCACGAATGCCATCTCGGCTTTGGGCTGCTCACCGCCGATCTTGCGGGCTGGGCGGCGGGGCTTTGGGCGCTCTCGTTCTGGAGCGGCGCAGTGATTGCCGTCGCCTGCTGGATGATCGCGAAGGACTGGCGCGACCTCGTCCCGTCGCGGCTCCGGGACACCGGGACGTGGCACCTCGGCATCCACGGACGCTTCGCACCGCTGCGCGCGCTGCGCTACGCGGACGGGCTACCGACTCTGGCCGGAGCGATCACGTTCGCGATCGGAGTCGTCAACCTCCTCTCGGCGCTGACGCCGAACATCGCGTGGCGCCATCACGCGCTGCTCCAGCTCGAGCCGGTACGCGCGGTTCCCCTCTTCCACACGCTGGCAGTTCCGGCGAGTGTCGCGCTCATCGTCACCTCCTTCTACCTGCGCGCATGCAGGCGGCGCGCGTGGCAGACGAGCCTCGTCCTGCTCGTCGCGCTCGGCGTCCTCGACCTCGTCAAGGGGCTCGACTTCGAGGAGACCGCGCTGAGCTGGGCCGGCGCCGCCGTCCTCTGGTGGGGCCGCGAGTCGTTCGTCGTCCGTCACGGGCGGCTCGCCTGGCGCTCGCTTCTCTCGCTCGTGGCTGCAGCGTTCGTCGTCGGTGCAGTCGTCGTTGCGTGCGTCGTCTGGCTCGGCTCGGGGCGAAGCGCAGAGCCGGCGCAGGTGGCCCGCAACGTCGTCGATCTCTTCGCGTGGACCCACGGCTCCGTCGTTTTCGCGGACGAGCTCGCATGGCTGCCGCTCGCGGTTGGCGCCTTCGGCCTGGCGTTGATCGTCGGCGCGGCCTACGCGTTCTTCCGCCCGCTCCCACCGCCGCGTGGCCTGCCGGGCAGCGCCGCGCGGGACGCGGCGTACGAGCTCGTCCGCGCGCACGGAAGCGACACCCTCGCGTTCTTCAAGCTGCGCCGCGATCTGCACTACCTGTTCAGCAGCGACACGCGAGCGTTCCTCGGGTATCGCGTCGAAGGGCGAATCCTGCTCGTTGCCGGCGATCCGGTCGGACCGGAGGACGCATTGCCGGCGCTCATCCGCGAGGCGTGCGCGTTCGCGGAAGTGCGCGGCCTCAAGCCGGCCGTCCTCGGTGCAAGCTCTTCTCTCCTCGACCTGTGGCGCGCGGCAGGGCTCCGTTCGCTCTACATCGGCGACGAAGCGATCATCGAGACGGCCCGCTTCTCGCTCGAAGGGCGAGCGATCCGCAAGGTGCGCCAGTCCGTCAGCCGCATCGAGAAGGCCGGCTACACCGCGTACGACGCGGAGCTCGCGACCCTCGACGCCGAGACGCTCGAGAGCCTCGAGCACGTCTCGCACCTCTGGCGAGCCGGCGAGGCGGAGCGTGGCTTCTCGATGGCGATGGACTCGCTCGGCGGAGAGCACCGGGACGAGAGCATCGTCGTCATCGCGCGCGACGAAACGGGAGCCGTCCGCGGCTTCCTGCACTTCGTCCCGTCGTTCGGCCGCCCCGCCGTCTCGCTCTCGTTCATGCGCCGTGAGCGGAACACCCCGAATGGGCTGACCGAATTCCTCGTCGTGAAGGCGGTCGAGCTGTTGCGGGAGCGCGGCATCGAAGAGATCTCGCTCAACTTCGCGGCGTTCGGCCGTCTGCTCGAGCGTCCGAGCGGCCGCTTCGAGCGCCAGCTCGGACGACTCGTCTCGCTCGGCAACCGCTACTTCCAGATCGAGAGCCTCTACCGTTTCAACGCGAAGTTCTCGCCCCGCTGGGAGCCGCGGTATCTCGTGTACGAGCGCATCTTCGGGCTGGCGAGAGCCGGCCTCGCGGCGATGTCGGCGGAAGGACAGCTGCGACGAACCGCACACCGGGGATGATGTCGGCGCGGGACAGCGGCGCACTCTCGCGGCTCACGCACTTCTGTGTCGGGCACCGCCTGCTCGTTGCCGCCGTCTGGATCGCGGCGATCGGGCTCGGGACGGTCGCGTCGCTCCGCTTGTCGCCGCTGCTCACGAGCGGCTTCTCGCTGCCGGGAACGGACTCGAGCCGCGTGAAGCAGGTGCTGGCGCGCGACTACGGCGTGCAGTCGGGCAGGGTCTTCGTGCTGATCACGAAGAACGACCGGGCACTGGTGCGGGTGCGCCGCGCTGCAGTCGTGGCGAGCCGGCTCCTGCCGGGCGGACGGCTCGACGAACTTCGGCGCCTGCCCTCCGGCGCCGCCGCCGCGTTCGTCCGGTCGCACCTCAGCGGCTCTGCGGCGGAGAGCCGGATCGGTCTCCTGCGGCGCACGCTCGGGCCCCGCGTCTTCGTCACCGGCGACGCGGCGATCCAGCACGACCTCGGGCCCGTCCTCGCCCGCGACCTGCGCGTCGGCGAGCTGTACTTCGCCGCCCCCGCGGCGCTCGTGATTCTGCTCGTCGTCTTCGGCAGCGGCTCGGCGCTGCTGCCGTTCCTGTTCGCCGGCGCCACCATCCCGCCGGCGCTCGGCATCGCATGGGTCGCCGCGCACTTCCTCGAGCTCAGCGACTACCTGCGGAACATGGTGTTGATGATCGGGCTCGGCATCGCGATCGACTACTCGCTCCTCATCGTCTATCGCTACCGGGACGAACGCCGCCACGGGCGACCGCATGACGAGGCCGTCGTGGAGACGATGCGGCGCGCCGGCGGCACTATCGTCTTCAGCGGCCTCGCCGTCTCGGTCGGGCTCGCGCTGATGTTGCTGCTGCCTCTGCCGTTCCTGCGTGGCTTCGGCGTCGGCGGTCTCGTGATCCCGGCCGTCAGCGTCGCCTGCGCGCTGACCTTGCTCCCCGTGATGCTCACGACGTTCGGCGATCAGCTCGAACGGGCCCGGCTGCTTCCCCGGCGTCTCGCCGAACGGCGGCACGCAGGCGAGCGCCGCCTCTGGACCGCGCATGCCGGATGGGTGATGCGACGCGCGAAGATCCTGACGCCCCTCGTCGCCGTGCTGCTCGTCGTCGCTGCGCTCCCTCTCATCGGAATCCATGTCGGCCCCGGCTCGAGCAGCAGCCTCCCGAAGGGGATGCCTGCGCTGCGCGGCCTGTCGATCCTCCAGCCTTCAGGTAGTCCGGATGCCTTGAATCCGACGACGATCATCGTCGACGCCGGCGTTCGGGGAGGGGCGAGCGCCGCGGACCCCGCAGTGCAACGGCTGCGCATGCTCCTCGACGCAGACGGTGAGGTCGTCCGGGTTGGGCGGGCGCTCCGGGACGCGAGCGGCCGGTACCTGCGCATCGAGGTCGTGCTCCATCACGACGCCGCGAGCCCCGCGGCCCAGTCGTTCGCGGACCGGCTGCGCAGCCGGATCATCCCCGCTGCCCGGTTCCCGGCGGCGTTCCGCGTGCTCGCCGGCGGCGGTGGCGCCGCAGCCGCCGACTTCGTGTCGCGCACGCTCGGCTCGTTCCCCTGGCTCATCCTCGGCGTGCTTGGCCTCACCTACGTGCTCCTCGTGCGAGCGTTTCGCTCGCTGCTGCTACCGCTCAAGGCCCTTGCGCTCAACCTCCTCACCGTGGGCGCGGCGAGCGGACTGATGATCGCCGCGTTCCAGTGGGGGTGGGGCAGCTGGGCGGGCCTCGTGAAGGTTCCGCTGATCGAGGGGTGGATCCCGGTGTTCATGTTCACGCTGCTCTTCGGACTGTCGATGGACTACGAGGTCTTTCTCATCTCCCGCATGCGGGAAGCGTGGGACGCAACGCGCTCGAATACCGGCGCCGTCGCGCACGGGCTCGCGAACACCGGCCAGATCGTCACGGCAGCGGGGCTGATCATGGCCGCGACGTTCAGCGGCTTTCTACTCGGTTCGATTCCACCGATGCAGCAGCTGGGGTTCGGGCTCGCCGCCGCGATCCTGATCGACATCACGCTCGTTCGCGGGCTGCTGCTCCCGTCGGCGATGACACTCGCAGGGCGCTGGAACTGGTATCTGCCGGCCTGGACTGCCAGCGCGCTTCACATTCGGTCCGGCCGAGCCGCGCCGACCGATTAACGGCGACGGCTTGCTGGGTCATCGCCCTGGAAACCGCAGGTGGCACTTCCCGGAAGCGTCAACCTCGGATGCGGCCGAGCATCGACAACGAGCGCGCG
>JBGPLW010000139.1:0-7120 GCA_041486645.1 Gaiellaceae bacterium
CGCACCCTCACCCACCTCGACGATCTCGAGGCCGAGGCCATCCACATCTTCCGCGAGGTCGCGGCGGAGCTCGAGCGGCCGGTGCTGCTCTTCTCGGGCGGCAAGGACTCGATCGTGCTGCTGCGGCTCGCCGAGAAGGCGTTCCGTCCCGGCAAGTTCCCCTTCCCGGTCATGCACGTCGACACGGGGCACAACTTCCCCGAGGTGATCGAGTTCCGCGACCGCCGTGTGCGCGAGATCGACGAGCGGCTGATCGTTGCGTCGGTGCAGGAGTCGATCGACAGGGGCCGCGTCGTCGAGGAGACCGGACCGCGCGCATCGCGCAACCGCTTGCAGACGACGACGCTGCTCGACGCGATCGAGGAGCATCAGTTCGACGCCGCGATCGGCGGCGCGCGCCGCGACGAGGAGCGCGCACGCGCTAAGGAGCGCATCTTCAGCTTCCGCGACGACTTCGGCCAGTGGAATCCGCGCGCGCAGCGGCCGGAGCTCTGGAACATCTACAACGCGCGCGTACGAAAAGGCGAGCACGTGCGCGTCTTCCCGATCTCGAACTGGACGGAGCTCGACGTCTGGCAGTACGTCGCGCGCGAGCAGCTCGAGCTTCCGAACATCTACTTCGCGCACGAGCGCGAGGTGTTCCGGCGCGACGGGATGCTGTACGCGTGCTCCGACTTCGTCGAGCGGATGGAGGGCGAGGACCCGTTCACGGCGTCGGTGCGCTTCCGCACGGTCGGCGACATGTCGTGCACCGGCGGCGTGCTCTCCGATGCCGCGACGATCGTGACCGTCGTCGACGAGATCGCGGCGACGCGCGTCACCGAGCGCGGCGAGACGCGCGCCGACGACCGCTTCACCGAAGCAGCGATGGAGGACCGCAAGCGTGTCGGCTATTTCTGAGCAGGCGCAGCAGGCGGAGCTCCTGCGCCTCGTCACGTGCGGCTCGGTCGACGACGGCAAGTCGACGCTGATCGGCCGGCTGCTCTACGACACGAAGCAGATCTTCGTCGACCAGATGGAGCACATCGAGGAGACGTCGAAGCGTCGCGGTGACGCGTACGTCAACCTCGCGCTCCTCACGGACGGGCTGCGTGCCGAGCGCGAGCAGGGGATCACGATCGACGTCGCCTACCGCTCGTTCGTCACGCCGCGCCGCCGCTTCCAGCTCGCCGACGCGCCCGGCCACGTGCAGTACACGCGCAACATGGTCACCGGCGCCTCGACCGCCGATCTCGCGATCATCCTCGTCGATGCGCGCAACGGCGTCGTCGAGCAGACGCGCCGCCACGCGTACATCACGACGATCCTCCGCGTCCCTCACATCACGGTTGCGGTGAACAAGATGGATCTCGTCGACTGGTCGCAGGAGCGCTACGACGAGATCGCGCGCGACCTCGAAACGCTCGGTCTCTCCGACCTGCACGTGATCCCGCTCTCGGCGCTCCAGGGCGACAACGTCGTCGACGCGTCCGAGAACATGCCGTGGTACGACGGCCCGCCGCTGCTCGAGCACCTCGAGACGATCGAGCTCGCATTCGACCGGAACCTCGACGCGCGCCGCTTCCCCGTGCAGTGGGTGATCCGCCCGATGTCCGACGAGCACCACGACTACCGCGGCTACGCAGGCACGGTCGCGGGCGGCGTCTGGCAGGCGGGCGACGAGGTCGTGGTTCTCCCGGCCGGGCTGCGCTCGCGCGTCGAAGCGGTCGAGACCGCGGAAGGGCCGCTCGAGGCCGCCGTGCCGCCGCAATCGGTGACGATCCGCCTCGCCGACGACATCGACGTCTCCCGCGGCAACATGCTCGCCGACCCGGAGCACCCTCCCATCGTCGCGCGCGAGATCGACGCGCGCGTCTGCTGGATGAGCGACCGGCCGCTCGAGCCGCGCGCGAAAATCGGCGTCAAACACACGACGCGCTCGGTGCGCGCGATCGTCGACGAACTCGTCTCGCTCACAGACATCGAGACGCTCGAGGAGATCGCCGGCCCGGAGCGGCTCGGCCTGAACGACATCGGCGTCGTGCGCCTGCGCCTCTCGGAGCCGCTCGCCGTCGACGCGTATGCCGAGAACCGTGAGACCGGTGCGTTCATCCTCATCGACGAGGCGACGAACGACACGGTCGGCGCGGGGATGATCCTCGAGGCCCGATGACCTGGCAGTTCACGCTGACCGGTCTGCTGATCGGCGCGCTCGTGGGCCTCACCGGCATGGGGGGCGGCTCGCTGATGACGCCGATCCTTGTCATCCTCTTCGGCTTCAAGCCGACCTTCGCGGTCGGCACCGACATCCTCCACGGCGCGATCTTCAAGTCGTTCGGCGCGGTACGCCACCGCCGGCTCGGCACGGTGCACGCGCGCCTGACGCTTTGGATGTTCCTCGGCTCGGGCCCGCTCTCACTCGCGGGCGTTGGGCTCGCGACCGTGATCAAGCACCACTACGGCGACAGCGCCCAGACGATCGAGAGCTACGCCGTCGGCGGCGCGCTCGTCGCGGGCGGGCTCGGCTTCCTCGCGAAGTCGTTCATCAAGCGCGGCATCAAGGCGAACGACCGGCCGTTCATCCTGAGCCGCCGCGACAAGGTGCTCGCCGTGATCATCGGCGCCGTCTTCGGCTTCGTCGTCGGCCTGACCTCGGTCGGCAGCGGCACCTTCTTCGGGCTCGTGATGGTGCTCGTCTACCCGCTGACGATGTCGAAGATCGTCGGCACCGACATCTTCCACGCGGCCGCTCTCCTGTGGGTCGCGGGCATCGGGCACATGATCGGCGGCAACGTCGACTACCACGCGACCGCGTGGCTCCTGACCGGTTCGATTCCGGGCGTCCTCATCTCGAGCCGCTTCACCGTGAAGCTCCCTGACGTCGTGCTGCGCCTCGCGCTCGGCACGACCCTCACGCTCAGCGGGCTGAAGCTCCTGAACGTGCCGGGAGCGAAGTGGATCCTGGTCGGCGGGCTCATCGCGCTCGGCCTCGGGCTCGCCGCATACGGGCTCTATTCGTGGCAGCGGCGACCGCGACTTGTGCAGACCGCCTCTGGGTAAAGTCGGGACGTGCTCGCCGCGCTCGCACGCTTCGCCGTCCGGCGCCGCTGGACGATCGTCGTCATCTGGCTCGTGCTCACCGTCCTCGGCGGGGCGGCCGCGGGCCGGCTCTCCCACCGCTGGTTCCAGTCGTTCTCGATTCCCGGCTATTCGGCCTACGAGGCGAACCAGCGCACGCTGAAGGCGTTCGGCTCGGGCGAGCAGCCGCCGCTCGTGGCCGTGTTCACGACTCCCGGCCGCGACGTCACCACCGTCCCCGGCATCCGCGCGGCCCTCGACGCGGGCCGCGCGAAGATCAAGGGCCCGGGCCGTGTCGGCTCCTGGTTCGACTCCCACAGCGACGCGTACCTCTCGAAGGACCGACACACGATGTTCGCGACCCTGTACCCGCCGGGGAACGCGACCTTCACGACGAAGCCGCCGGTCAAGGAGGTTCGCGCCGCGCTGAAGCGCGCGACGCCGGCGGGCATCGACGTGCACCTCACCGGCCGCGACGCGATCTACCAGTCGCAGGGCGCGGACACGGGCCCCGGCGTCCTGACCGAGACCCTACTCGGCGGCGCCGGCGCCCTCATCGTGCTGATCCTCGTCTTCGGCACGCTCGCCGCGGTCGCGATGCCGATCCTCGTCGCGATCACGTCGATCCTGACGACGTTCCTCTGCGTGTTCGGCCTCACCTACGTCACGAACGTGTCGATCATCGTCCAGTTTCTCGTCGCGCTCGTCGGCCTCGGCGTTGCGATCGACTACGCGCTGCTCGTCGTCTTCCGCTTCCGGGAAGAGCTGACGCTCCACGACACGACCGAAGCTGCGCTCGTCGAGACGATGACGCACGCGGGGCGGTCGGTGATCGTCTCCGGCTCGACCGTTGCGATCGGTCTCCTGAGCATGCTCGTCATTCCCCTGCCGTTCATCCGCTCGATCGGCCTCGGCGGGATGCTCATCCCGGCAGTGTCGGTGCTCTCGTCGATCACGCTTCTGCCGGCGATGCTCGCGATCCTCGGGCCGCGGATCAACCGTCTGCGCGTCATGCCGCGGAAGTTCGTCGAGCCCCATCCACCCGAGACCGGTCTCTGGTGGCGCTGGAGCCGGCTCGTGATGCGGCGGAGCGGGCTCGTGTTCGCCGCCGGCATCGCGATCGTCGCGCTCCTGCTCATTCCCGCGTTCCAGATCAACCCGAGCGACGCGGTGTTGAAGAACGAGCCTGCGAAGGGCGATGCGCTCGCCGGGCGCGACGCGATGACCTCTGCGGGCTTGCCCGCGGGTGCGCTGCTCCCGTACGTCATCCTCGTCGAGCACGGCGCGACGCCGAAGGTGCTCCAGACCGTCGCGACGAAGATCGCAGCGGACAAGGACATCGCCGCGGCGACCGCACCGCGCGCGTGGCGGACGGGCGACATCGGTCTCGTCGAGGCGTTCGGCAAGGATGACGCGAACTCGCGCCACGCGAAGAAGACGATCTCGCGGCTTCAGCACGACGTCCTGCCCAAGCTCGCGCGCACCGTCGGCAACGGCGCGAGCCTCACGCTCGCCGGCGTCGGGCCAGAGGGCCGCGACTTCATTCGAGCGGTCTACGGGAAGTTCCCGTACGTCGTGCTCTTCGTCCTGATCCTCACGTATCTGCTGCTGATGCGCGCGTTCCGCTCGATCGTGCTGCCGCTGAAGGCGGTGCTCTTGAACCTCGTCTCGCTCGGCGCCGCGTACGGCATCGTCGTCTTCATCTTCCAGCAAGGTCACGGGAGCGACGCGATCTGGGGCGTGCAGGCGACCGACTCGATCATCTCGTGGATCCCACTGATGATCTTCGCGTTCCTCTACGGCATCTCGATGGACTACGAGGTGTTCATGCTCACGCGCATCCGCGAGGAGTACGACGAGACCGGCGACACGTCGTACTCGGTGGCGCACGGGCTCGCGCGCACGGGCAAGCTCGTCACGAGCGCGGCCGCGGTGCTGATGCTCGCGTTCTTCTCGCTCTCGACGGGGCCGGGTCCGGACATCAAGGAGTTCGCGATCGGCCTTGCCGCCGGCGTCATCTTCGACGCGACCGTGATCCGCGCGCTGCTCGTGCCCGCGACGATGCAGCTCCTGGGACGCTGGAACTGGATCTTCCCGCAGCGCGTGGCGCGCCTGCTGCGTGTTGCGCCGAGCGAGGCCGGCTGACAGGAGCAGCAACCAGGTTGCACTGCAACCTGGTTGCACTCGCGTAATGCAGCAGCTCTCCGCTGGCATCTGGCTAAAACGCGAGGACGAGCACGAGCTCGGCGCCTTCAAGTGGCGCGGCGCGAGCGCGGTGCTCGACGCACTTCGGCCCGACGTCGTCGTCACCGCGTCGACCGGCAATCACGGCGCCGCGACCGCGTGGGCGGCGAAGCGCGCGGGCATCCGCGCGATCGTGTTCGTCCCGCGCGACGCGAGCGCATCGAAGGTGGCGCTGATCGAGGCGCAGGGCGCCGAGCTCCACCACGTCGGCGCGGACATGGACGAGGCGAAAGCAGCAGCGCGCGACTACGCCGCCGACCAGGGTCTCTACTTCTTCGAGGACGGCAACGAGCCGGCGCAGTTCGACGGCTACGAGGCGATCGGCGACGAGCTGCTCGACGAGCTGCCGGAGCCCGGCGCCGTCGTCGTCCCGGTCGGGAACGGCGCCCTCGCGATCGGTGTCTTCCGCGCGGTCGCGCGGCGCGCGCCGAACGCGCTTCGCGTCGCCGTTGCGGCGGCCGAGGCGCCGGCGATGTGGGAGAGCTGGCGCGCCGGTGCGCCGGTCGACTCCGACCGCGCGTCGACCTTCGCAGACGGTCTGGCGGCTCGCGTCGCGATCCCGCTCGCCGTCGCGGAGCTGAACCCGCTCGCCCAGCGGTTCGAGCTCCTCGACGAGGAGGAGCTCGAGGCCGGCGTCCGGGCCTACGCCGAGGCCGGAATCCGCGCCGAGGGCGCCGCTGCCGCACCGCTCGCGTTTGCGCTCCGGGAGAGCCTGCCGCGGCCGACCGTGCTGATCGTCACAGGCAGGAACATCGACGACGCGCTCTATAACCGGGTTCTTAGCGACCGAACGTAGAATCGTCGGGCTTTGCAGCGGCTCCTCACGACGGCCACTCTCGTCGGCCTGCTCGTCGCGACGGCGGCGGCCTTCGCGGTGACCGAGCGGTTGAAGCTCACGAAGAGCCCCATCTTCGGGACGGTCGTCTACCCGAAGAACGGCTTCTCGCCCAAGTGCGGCTGCGCGCGCGGACGGGCGGCGATCCGCATCAAGCTGCGGCGGCCCGATGCCGTCTCCGTCCGGATCCTCGATGCGCACAAGAACACCGTGCGCGTCCTTGTCGACGGTGTTCAGGCGTCTCGTGGGCTCAACGTCTTCAAGTGGGACGGCCGCACCGACGGCAACGTGATCGCGAAGGACGGCAGGTACAGCGCCGAGATCCACCTCACCGGCCAGCACCAGACGATCGTCCTCCCGAATCCGATTCAGCTCGACACGACCGCTCCGGTCGTGAAGACCGTGACGATGAATCGCGACAGCTTCTCCCCGGACGGCGACCAGCAGGCCGACTTCGTGCGCATTCGCTACGAGCTCAGCAAGAGCGCGCACGTCAACCTGTATCTCGACGGCAAGCGCATCCTGCGCACGTACCGCCACCCCGCCAAAGGCAGCTTCTCGTGGTTTGGCACCGCGGACGGGAAGGTGCTTGCGCCCGGCTCGTACACGCTCGAACTCGGGGCCGTCGACGCCGCTGGCAACAGCACGCCGGTCGCGGCGCGGTTGCGCTTCCACCTGCGGATCCGGTTCATCGAGCTCGCGAGCAAGCGCATTGTCGTGCGCGCCGGCGAGCGCTTCTCGATCGGCGTCTCGACCGACGCGGCGCGGTACAGCTGGAAGCTCGGGCGGCGAAAGTCGTCGGCGACAGGCCCGGTCCTGCGCCTGAGGGCCTCGACGGTGCGCGGGCGCTACACGCTCACGGTCGGAGAGCACGGCCACTTCGACCGTGCGGCGGTGATCGTCAGGTGAGCGGGCTCGCGCAGCTCGGCGGCCCGGTGGCGTGCATCGGGCTCGCGATCGTGCTCGTCGGCCGGAACCTCAGCG
>JBGPLW010000140.1:0-7118 GCA_041486645.1 Gaiellaceae bacterium
ACAACGTTCCCAGTGCGAGCCCATATCGGATACGCGGTGCGACCTTGATCTGCCAGGTGTTCGGAGCCACGTTCACGAACAAGAGCAAGGCTCCCAGCGCCACCGCGAGTTGAACGCTGAGCAGCGTCCCCAGCTGCGCGAGGCTCTCCACACCGTGCACTCCCAGCATCGACGAGAGTATGTGGCCGGCCGCGCCGAGCGACGGAGAGCGGAAGACGGCGAACGCCGCGACAACGAAGATGAATGTGATCGTCCGGTGTGCGGCCTTGCGTGTCGCCGTCGGTGAGCGTGCGGGGCGGCCCGCGCGGCGGCGATGGTCGCGATACGCGCGCTCGGAGGCGAGGCCGACACCGTGCATGGCCCCCCAGACGACGAAGGTCCACGCGGCGCCGTGCCACAGCCCGGCGATGACCATCGTCAGGACGAGACAGGAGTACGTACCCAGCCGTTCGCGGCGGCCCGCACGGCGCGTCGAGCCGGTGGCGTACCGGCGTGCCAGGGAGAAGAACAAATAGTCGCGTAGCCAGCGCGACAACGTCATGTGCCAGCGGGTCCAGAAATCGGTGATCGAGGCTGCCTTGTAGGGGGAGTTGAAGTTCTGCGGGTAGCGGAAGCCGAGCAGCCAGGCACAACCGATGGCGATGTCGGAGTAGCCGGCGAAGTCGAAGTAGAGCTGGAACGAGTAGCCGATCGCGGCGGCCCATCCCGTCACCAGGCCTAGGTGATCCGGGTGGGAGAACAAGCGGTCGACCGGCGGGCCGAGCTTGTCCGCGATCAGCACCTTCTCGATCAGGCCGCAACCGATGAAATAGAGCCCCGTCATCGCGTCCTGCGAGGTGAGCGTCTCGGCCGGGCGGCGAAGCCGCTCGGAGATGTCGCTGAAACGGAGGATCGGACCCGCAATCACGTGCCCGAATCCGCCGACGAACGTCGAGTACTCGAAGAAGTTCCGCGTCGGCTCGAACGCCCGGCGGTACACGTCGACCGTGTACGAGATCGAAATGAACGTGTAGAAGGAGATCCCGATCGGCAACAGGATCTCGAGGCTCGGAAGGTGAACAGGGAGCCCAAGCGCCGATCCCAGCCCCTGGAGTGAGCCGAGGAAGAAGCTCACGTACTTGAAGTACCCGAGCAGCGCGACGTTGATCGAGATCGAGCCTGCGAGCAGCAGCTTCCGGCGACCCGCGTCGGTCGCGCGGGCGATCACAAGACCGGCGCCGTAATTCAGAGCCGTCGCCGCGACCAGGAGAGGCAGGAACCGCCAATCCCACCATCCGTAGAACACCCAGGATGCGACGGTGAGGAACGTCAGCCGAGCGTTCTTCCCCTTCAGTCCCCACCATCCGGCCAACACGAGCGGGAGGAAAGCGAAGAGGAACGAGTAGCTGTTGAAGAGCATCGTCTAGGGAAGCGCGTCGCTGGAGTGGGTGACGACGTACTGGAGCATCCGCCGCATGTTCTTCAGGTTGACGTGCGTCGGGTTCGCGAAGTCGTCCGGCCGTCCGCCCCACGTACGGATGTCCTCGCAGTTGACGAGGACGAAGTCGAACCCACGACGCCGCAGTTCGCGGAGGTAGGCAAGTGAGTCCGCGAGTGCGGGGAAGCCGTACCGCTCGAACTCCGCGAGCACCGTCGGATAGATCGGGTTGAGCACGATCACCGGCCGCTCGCCGCGCGAGTTCATGAACGCGAGCGTCCGCTCGAAAGATGCGTAGCGGGCGGGATCCCTGCGCGCGCTGGTCGGCGGATCCGCGCGGATGCTCGCGACGAGGGCCTCCGCGGACGCCTTCAGGTTCTGCTCCTGCTCGGGCAGGTACCGAAGTTGGGAGCGGCGGATCGAGCCGTCCGGGAGATACATGGGCCGCGCGACGCATTTCTTGAGCACGCATCTCCGCAGCACACGGATCGACGCGCGAGTCGCGTCGGGACTGAGGTAGGTGCCCACATCCTTCAAGCCGAAGCGTCTTTGTCCGGTCTGCAGGTATCTCGCGACGCGCGAGTCGGCGGCGAGCTGTGGGTTGACTCCGTTCGCTGCGATCCCCACGTCGACGAACCAGATGTAGCTGCGCTTCGCACCAGGGAACTGTGCGGCCGTGAACCGCGTGAATACCCACGCGTCGGCGGCCGAACCGCCGGTGACGCCGGCGTTGAAACCGCTGTGCCCGGTCAGCTCCCGAAGGAATGCGGGCTCGGCCTGCCGCGCACGCGAGCTCCCGAGGATGAGGATCTCCGGTGACGACCGGAGCTTCTCGATCAGGGTCAGCTTGATCGAGCGATCGCTCTCGACCGCGGTTGGCGTGACGCCCGTTCCCGCGATCCCGAACGGGTCCACGACGATGTTCAGCGCGAGGACGGCGCCAAGAAGAGCGAAACAGGACGCAAGCGTCGCGACAACGAACCCCCGCTCTCCCGGTGCCATCGCGGCCGCCGGAGGATCGGCACGTGTCCGGCCGGCAGACAACCTCCCCCCGCGCCCGTGCCCGCCCCCGGGTCCACTGGGGCCTGCACGCACCGGATGTTCCGCGCGCCACGTCGACATGCAACCATCGTGATCTCCGCGAGCTGCGGCGACAGCATCCGGAAACGCACCGAGCGCGTATCAGTGAAGTCACCTACGCGGAGCTGCGGCAGATCGGGCAGCTATGCTGTCGCCGCCGTTGGTCGACTCGCGCGGCGATCGACGGGAGGTGCCGTCGAGCAACCGAGACCCGGGTTATGAACGATCGCATCAGACATGACCACACGCGCGGCACGCGGCGTTTTCTCCTGAGTTTGTGCTCGGGCGTCGGTGCGCTCGCCGCGACGCTCGCGATCGTTGTCGGCGTCCCACACGCACAGGCGTCGGCGGCGGCGCTACGCGCTTCGGCCGCCGGGGAGAACGATCGGACGTTCAAGCTCGATCTGATCGACAGGTTGAAGACCGGACCGGAGACGCTCATCCTCGGCAGCTCGCGCGCGAAGCGGGCCGAGCCGGACCAGCTCCAGGCCCTGACCGGGCGTGCGGGCTTCAACGCCGCGGTGATCAGCGGGACGGCCGCCGACGCGTGGGTGATGACCCGCTACCTCGCCGACTGCTTCCCGCACCAGAAGCGGCGCTACCTCTGGTTCGTCGACGTCGGCATCGCGACAAACGGGATCAATCCGAACCTCAAGGCAGATCCCCGCAGTCACAAGTACCTCGGTATGGCGGCCGGCGAGCCAAACACCGGCGGCCGAGGTTGCGGGCCGGACGATCGCAGGACGATCTCCCGCTACAACAGCAACGGCTCGTTCGGACCCAACTCCGTGCACCTCCCGGAGAAGGCAAAGCATCTCGACGAGGCGGTCGCGAAGCTCGTCGCGAGTGTTCTTGCCCATCCGCCGGCGCCGGTCGGCAAGCTGAACCCGAAGCGATACGTGTGGTTCGAGCACGCGCTGAAGTTCATGAACGCTCGCGGCGAGCGGCCGGTGATCGTACTCAACCCGATCTACCCGACGGTGCTCGCGGCGCTGCGGAAGGTCGGCTTCCCGGCTCGGAAAACGTCGCGCAGGTACCTGACGCAGCTGCACAAGCGCTTCGACTTCGTTGTCGTCGACGCCGAAGACATCAGCCGCTGGGGAGGGTCTCCGCGCGATTTCGCGGACCCCACGCACATCAACGACAAGAACATGCAACGGTTGGTCGCGTACGTCGTCACCCACTCGAACGGTGCGCTTCGGTAAGCCTGCGCTCGCGCGAACGTGCGTACAGGGCCGCTATCATCACTGTCTTGAGGACGAGCCGGCGGGGGTTTCTATTGGCGATCACGGTGCTCGGCGTACTGGCGCCGGGCGCTGCAGCCAATGCTCCGGCGACTCACGCGGTCGCAGCGGTCAGGGTCACGCCTGCGGTCTCCGCTGCGGACCAACCGCTTCGCGTCAGCATCTCGGGGCTGCCGGCCAACGTCCTGGCGTCGATCGAGCTCAGCTCGACCGATTCGCTGGGCACCACGTGGCTCTCGTCCGCCGACTTCCGCACGAACGCGCGCGGCCGTATCGACGTCGGCCGGACACCGGCGGTCGGTGGGAGCTACAAGGGTGTCTGGAGTATGGGGCTCGTCGCGTCGATGCTGCCGAAGACGCGCTCCCTCGCTGGGTCCTACGTGTGGGCCGGCGCGAGGCCGCTGTCGTTCACGGCGCGTGTGCTCGTACACAGGCAAGTGGTCGCCTCGCGCGTCTTCACGAGGGAGCTCTCGTCGACGCCGATCAGACGCGTGGTCGAGCCGCTGAGCAAGACCGGGTTCTTCGGTGAGTACTACGCACCGGCCGGCGTCGTAAAGCGCCCCGCCATCCTCGCCTTCGGCGGCGCGGCCGGTGGACTGCGAACGTCGCTGCTCGCATCGATGCTCGCCGCTCGCGGCTACCCGACCCTCGCGCTCGCCTACTTCAAGGAGCCCGGGCTGCCGCGGCACCTCCGCGGGATCCCGCTGGAGTACTTCGCGCACGCGCTGACCTGGCTTCGCAGTCGCCCCGAGGTGGACCCGGCGCGCGTGTTCACGCTCGGGATCTCGCGCGGCAGCGAGGCGGCGCTGCTGCTCGGCGTCCACTTCCCGGAGCTCGTCCACGGCGTCATCGCCGCCGTGCCGGACAACCGCGCGCTCTGCCCGCGCCCGAGGTGCAGCCGTTCACCGTGGACACTCGGCGGGGAGCCGATCCCGTTCACGAACCAGTTCAACAACCCCCACCCGACCGACAACCCGCGGGCGGTCATCCCGGTCGAACGCATTCAGGGCCCGATCTTCCTCGCCTGCGCAATGGCCGACAAGACCTGGGACTCGTGCGCGTTCGCGCGTGCGATCGACCGCCGGCTCGCTGCGAACGGCGACCCGTACCGCCATGTCCTCTTCGCCGCTCCACGCGCCGGGCACATGCTCGGGAGCCTTGCACCCAACGAGCCGGTCGCCGGCGCCTGGCTCAGTCACCCCGTCGACGAGCGGGCGCGCGCCGCGGCCTGGCCCAAGCTGATCGCGTTTCTGCACGACGTCACCGCCGGCGGCTGAGCCGGGCGCCGGCTTTTCCTGTCAGCGGAGGGTGCCGTCCGAGTGCGCGACGATGTACGTGAGCATCTTGCGCATATTCACTCGATCGACGTGCGTCGCTTCGTCGAAGTGTGCGGTCGAGCCGTGCCACGTGCCGATGTCCTCGCAATCGACGAGGACGAAGTTGGCCCGCTTGTGAAGGTCATCGAGGTACACATTCGCCGCCTGCCGCCCCGGGAAGCCGTACTTCCGCAGGGTCGCCAGCACGGTCGGGTAGATCGGGTTGAGGACGAGCACGGGGCGCGACCCCTCCTTGTTCATGAACGCGATCATGCGCTCGAAATAGGTCATGCCGGCGGGATCGAGGGTCTTTGGCTGCGGCGGGTTGGCGTTGATGCTCGCGACGAGCTTCGTCGCCGAGCTCGCCACCCTTTGCGCCTTCTGCGCTTGTGAGAGACCAGGCTCCCCGACGATCGTGCCGTCGGGGGCGTAAAGCGAGGTGACGTGGCAAGTCGAGGGGCGCGTGCTCGCGTCCGTGCCGAGGTACGGACGCGCGCGCGGGTCCGATGCGAGCTCCGGGTGGATCCCGTCTCCCGCGATCCCGACCTCGACGAAGATCAGGTACCGGCGCGTCTGCCGCGGGAAACGGCTCGCGATCATGCGCGTCATCACCCACTCGTCTGCGGCCGCGCCGCCCCGAACTCCTCCGTTGAAGCTCGTCAGGCCCGTGAGCTTCTGCAGGTACGCCGGCTCCGCCGTCCGTGCGCGTGAGCTCCCGAGGATCACGATCTGCGGGTTGCGCGTCAGCTTCTGGATCAACGTCAGCTTCGTCTTCCGATCGCCGTTGTCGACGCAGCTCTTCGGGTTCGGCGGGGTTGCCGCTCCGGCTGCAGCGAGACCCGCGACGGTACCGAGCAGGACGAGCGCTAGGACGGCGGCGGCACGCATCTGTCAGAACTGAACATAGCGACGCCGGCGATCCGCGCTCACCATAGCGCGTCAGTGCTCGGACGAATCGGCGCTACGCTCATCACCGCCTGACTGTCAGATCGGGACACGCGTCGCGAAGCGTCCACGCCGAGCGGGACATCGTCGACGCCTACCACGAGGTGCGACCGCGATGACCGAGCACGTTCCCGTCACAACCGGCCAGCAGCTCGGCCGCCGCTCCTGGGCCGAGCCCTGGAAGATCAAGATGGTCGAGCCGCTGTGGATGTCCACGCGCGAGGAGCGCGAGCGCGCGCTCGCGGAGGCGGGCTACAACACCTTCTTGCTCCGCTCGGAGGAGGTCTACATCGATCTCCTCACCGACTCCGGCACGAACGCGATGAGCGACCGCCAGTGGGCCGGCATGATGCTCGGCGACGAGGCGTACGCGGGCAGCCGCAACTTCTACCACCTCGAGGCGGCTATCCAGCGCTACTACGGCTACGCGCACGTCGTCCCGACCCACCAGGGACGCGGCGCCGAGCATCTGATCAGTCAGATCGCGATCAAGCCGGGGCAATTCGTGCCGGGGAACATGTACTTCACGACGACGCGGCTCCACCAGGAGCGCGCCGGCGGCATCTTCGTCGACGTGATCCGCGACGAAGCACATGACCCCGAGAGCCTGCACCCGTTCAAGGGCGACGTCGACCTCGGCAAGCTCGCGGCGCTCGTCGCCGAGCACGGGGCAGAACAGATCGCGTACGTCTCGCTTGCCGGCACCGTCAACATGGCGGGCGGCCAGCCGGTCTCGATGGCAAACGTGAAGTCGCTGCGTGCGTTTTGCGACGAGCACGGGATCAGGCTCTTCCTCGACTCGACGCGGATGGTCGAGAACGCCTGGTTCATCCAGGAACGCGAGGACGGGTACGCCGAGAAGTCGGTCGCGGAGATCCTGCTCGAGTTCTGCTCCTACACCGACGGCGCCTGGATGAGCGCGAAGAAGGACTCGCTCGTCAACATCGGCGGCTGGCTCGCGCTCAACGACCGTGACCTGTTCGAGGAGGCGCGCAACCTTGTCGTCGTCTTCGAGGGCCTGCACACGTACGGCGGCCTCGCCGGGCGCGACATGGAGGCGATGGCGATCGGCATCGAGGAGTCCGTCCAGGACGACCACGTGCGCTCGCGGATCGG
>JBGPLW010000141.1:0-7093 GCA_041486645.1 Gaiellaceae bacterium
CCTGCGTCTCGGCGAGCGCCAGCTCCGTCTTTTCCTGCTCGCCGAACAAGCGCTTCCCGCTTCCGAGCACGACAGGATAGAGAAGGAGGCGGAGCTCGTCGACGAGCTCGTGCTCCATCAGCCAGCGTGCGAGGGTGACGCTGCCCGCGACGAGGATGCGACCCTCGAGCGACGCGATCTGCGCCTCGTCGATCACCGTCGAGTTGTTCCACGCCGCCTCGCCGAGCGTGGTCGACACCACGAACTTCGGCATCGCGTTCATCTTGTCTGCGAAGCCCTGCTCGTCGGTCCGCTCCGGCCAGGCGGCGGCGAAGGCCTCGTAGGTCACGCGTCCGAGCAGAAGCGAATCGGCCTCGAGCGTCTCGGCGAGCTTGAAGGCCGCTATCTCGTCGTTCCAGTACGGCATCGTCCAGCCGCGGGGCTCTTCGACGACACCATCGAGCGAGACGAACTCGGTGACGACGATCTCTCTCAATGCGTGCTCCTTTGGTCGCGGTCAGTACTGCTTCGACGCCGGCCGTACGCGAAATTCATCGTCGCGGCGCCGATGAGCTTTCCGGGCCAGACGAGTCTGTCTTTTGATGGCCGCCCCGGCCCCTGAAGCGATGACGTTCGCCATCACGGGGCCGATCGCGCGCGAAGACCTCCCCGGTCTTTGCGCGCGCGTCTGCGCGCTGCTCGAGCGGAGCAGTGCGCCCGTCGCGCTCTGCGACGTGACCGGAGTCGACGTCGACGCGGTCACGATCGACGCACTCGCGCGGCTCCAGCTCGCCGCCCGCCGGCGGAGCTGCCGCGTGCGGCTGCGCCACGCGTCGGAGGAGCTGCGCGACCTCGTCGCGTTCATGGGCCTCGAAGACGTCCTGCCCGAGTAGCGCTAGGACTCGAGCCGGGGCGGCAGCCCGAAGAGCGGGAACAGGCGCTCCGTGTCGAGGAAGAACGTGAGCTCGACGATCTTTCCGTCCTCGAGCTCGAGGACCTGCAAGGCCCACGGGTCGTGGCCGCCGTCCGGGCTCGGCTTGTACTGCCCGAATGCGGGCGAGCCGTTCGCGGCTGTCGTCGGAATGACGCGCGAGCCGCGGCAGCCGATGCCGGGGCCGAACCACCAGGTGAAGATGTCGTCGCGGCCGCGCAGCCACATGTCGTACGGCGGCATCGACTGCTGCGCGTCCTCCCGGATCAGCGACGTGAGCGCGTCCATGTCGTAGCGCTCGAACGCCTCGACGTAGCGGGCGAGGAGCGCGCGGTCGGCCTCGTCCAGCTGCGCGGGCGTCGTGGCCGCCCTCATGTCGCTCGCCGCGAGCGTGGCGCGCGACCGCTGCAGCGCGCTGTTCACGGAGGCGACGCTCGTGTCGAGCAACTCTGCGACCTCGCTCGCCCGCCAGCGCAGCACCTCGCAGAGGATGAGCACGGCGCGCTGCCGCGGCGGCAGGTGCTGTAGCGCGGCCACGAATGCGAGACGGATCGTCTCGCGTGCGACCGCGACCTCCGCGGGATCGCCGTCCTCCGGCACCGCGAGCCCGTCGGGGATCGGCTCGATCCAGGTCACCTCGGGAAGCGTGTTGAGATTCGAGGCGACCGGCTCCTGCGCGGGCCCGAGATCCATCGGGCGCGCGCGGCGCTCTCTCCCGTTCAGCATGTCGAGGCAGACGTTCGTCGCGATCGAATAGAGCCAGGAGCGCAGCGTCGAGCGGCCCTCGAAGCGCGCGAGGTTCCGCCAGGCGCGGACGAGCGTCTCCTGCACGGCGTCCTCGGCGTCGAACGCCGACCCGAGCATCCGGTAGCAGTAGCCGGTCAGCTCGACGCGGTGCTGCTCGAGCTCGAGCTCGCTGGCCTCCGTCGCGACGTTCCCCACGGCGACATCCTAGGCAAGGCGCTCAGGGCTATGCCGAGGCTCGATAATTCGCGGTTCGCCGATGAGTTTGCTGTCGGCGCGCGATCTAATACCCGAGAGCGCTGTCGAAACCCGGGAGGTGCAACGCATGTCGTCGACGGTCCTGCTTGTCGGAACGCGGAAGGGCTGCTTCGTCCTCGAAAGCGACGCGGACCGCCGCGACTGGAAGGTGCGCGGGCCGTTCTGCGACGGCTGGCCGATCTACAACGCCGTGCACGACCCGGTGTCCGGCTCGATCTACGCATCGGCGGCGAGCGAGTGGCACGGTGCGGGAGTCTGGCGCAGCAGCGATCTCGGCGAGAACTGGGAGTTCTCGAGCGAGGGTCTCGCCTACGCCGACGAGGGGCTGAAGCTCTCGAAGGTCCACGGTCTCGCGGCCGCACACGGGCGCCTGCTCGCCGGCGCCGAGGCGGCAGGCCTGTTCGAGAGCCGCGACGGCGGCAAGACGTGGTCGCTGCTCAGCACGCTCGACGGGCAGCCGAACCGGGAGTTGTGGAACAAGCCGGAGAACCAGCCGCCCGGCCATCTCGGCATGTCGGCGATCCTGCCCCACCCCGACGACCCGTCGCGGTACTGGGTGATCATCCAGGGGCACAGCATCTTCGAGACGACCGACGACGGTGCGACCTGGACGCCGCGGAACCGCGGCCTGCGCGCCGACTGGCCGCTCGAGAACCCGGAGGTCGGCTACTGCGTGCACAAGCTCGTGCTGTCACCCGCCGACCACCAGCGGATGTACCAGCAGAACCATTGCGGCATGCACCGCAGCGACGACCAGGGGCAGTCGTGGGTCGAGATCACGGAAGGGCTGCCGTCGGACTTCGGCTTCGCCGCGGCCGCGCACCCGCACGACAAGGACACGTTCTACGTCATCCCGCTCGACCCGGGGCACGGGCGCGTCATGCACGACGGACACGCCGCCGTCTGGCGCACGCGCGACGCGGGCTCGACGTGGCAGCGGCTCGATCGCGGCCTGCCGGAGCGCGACGCGCATCTCGGCGTGCTCCGCGAAGGAATGGCGATCGACAACTATGACGTGCCGGGCCTCTACTTCGGCACGAGCACGGGCCAGGTGTTCGCGAGCGCCGACGAGGGCGACAGCTGGAGCGAGATCGCGAGCTACCTGCCGGCGATCTCGTCGGTCGACGTGGCGGTTCTCGCGTAGCCGTGGCGGAGCTGCACCTGCCGACGACGCTGCAGCCGCTCTTTCGCGAGCTGCCGCGCCGGCTCGACGTCGAGGCGGCGACGGTCGCGGAGGCGATCGCGCGTCTCGACGAGCAGTGGCCCGGCCTGCGCGACCGGCTGTGCGAGCCGGGGCCGGCACTGCGTCCGCACATTCACGTGTACGTCGACCGCGAGCGCGCCGACCTCGACACGGGGCTCGAGGCGCGCTCGCGGGTCGACGTGATCGCCGCGATCAGCGGCGGCTGACGTCTCAGCCGTCGGAGTCGCCCTCGTCGTCGCCCTTCGTGAGGAAGGCGAGGGCCGCCGACCACGCGTCGGGTGAGTTCGCGATCCCGAGGTGGGCAGTGCCGAGGAAGGGGTCGTGCACGCCCTGGCCGGTGAGGTCGACCCCCTCCGCCCCGCGCAGCTTCGCGCTCTGCGAGAAGTCGTGCGGGTTGCCGTCCCGGTCGAGAGCAGGCAACGGAGCGAAGAAGCCGTCCTGTGCCGAGAAGTAGACGAAGCTCGTGTCGGCGTTGCGGATGACGAGGTACTTGGTCGGGGGCTTCGTCTCGTTCCGGTTGAGTGTCGTGAGGAACGGCGTGTGGTCGGAGCCGTACTCGCGGCAGATCGCACTGTCGGGCGTGAAGCCGCCGAGCGCGGGCAGCGCAAAGTAGTTCCCCGACGACAACGGTGAGCAATCGACGATGCCGTGGTTCGGGCCGTCGATCGCGACGAGGTGGCGCACGAGGTGGTACGCATTGTCTTGCCGCATCCACTCGCGGGCGAGGGTCACGCCGAGGCTGTGGCCGACGATGTCGACGTGCTGCGCACCGGTGAAGCGCAGAACCGAGCGCACGAACGCGCGCAGGTCGGGCACGTTCGCGAGGGTCGAGTGCGCCTCGCCGGAACGGTTCGTCGGGGACGTCGCGAGATCGCATTGGTCGCCCTCGTAGCCGAGGCCCCACAGCTCGCTCGCGCGGTAGCCGTGCTCGAGGAAGTACTGGGCCATGTCGTGGACGTTGCCGTACGGGTTGCAAGCGGTCGCGAACGGTGTGTCGTTGTTGCCGTGCAGGAAGATGACGGGCGTCCGCGTCACGTGGCCGGCTGCGCCGAAGCCGATCACCGGCGTGCCGAGCGACGCATCCGTGGGCACGACGAACCCCGGCGGGAACGACGTCCCGACGAGCGGCGCGGCGCCGGCGCCGACTGCCGCAGCGACGAGGCTGACGAGGACGAGCAAGGAGACGGCGAGGAGCGAGCGCTTCACGGTAAACCTCCAACCTGAGAGCTGATTCAGGTGCCGGTTATCTCATCTCGGGGCCGGGAGGTCAAGCGCTGCGGCGCCCTCCCACGTCACGAGACAGGACGACCCCATAGCTATCGTCGAACGCCTCTGCGGCGTAGGCGAAGGATGCGTACACGAAACCCTTGTCGCCCCAGGGCGTCCCCCAGCTGTTCCTGATGATGAACCGCTCGGGCGTGTAGCCGACGACCACGACAGCGTGACCTTCGGGCTCACCAGCCTCCGGGTCATAGACATCGAGGTTGCTCTTGGCCTTTGTCTCGGCGGCGTTCCAGGTCTTGTCGATCCGGAGCCGGACGAGAACCGGGCCCGAGTGCGCGATCCACGCCTTGATCTGCTCGTGATCCACGCGAAGGTTGTGGTACGACGCGATCCTGAGCTGCGCGGCACGTGTGTAGAAGCCCTCGAGTGGCCCGCGGTAGAGCTTCGCCGATCTGAACGGCAGCTCCCTCTCCTTGACAGCGCCGTACTTGCGGGCGACGTCGAGCGCGGCCTTGATCGACGCGCCGGTGCGCTCGCTGAACGCCGTGGGCTGGCTCTTGGCGTCGTCGATCTCCTTTGCCGCTATCCACTGGAAGCGCGGCGAGAGATGATCGGTCTTCAAGATTCGGCCTGCCTTGACGAAGTGCCAGCGCAAGACACCGTCGGCGCTCGCCCAGCCGACACAAGCCCCGCTCGCGCCCTGATTGCCGATCTTCCACCATGCCTCGCGAAGATCCTTCGCGTGCGGGATGGCGGGTGCTGAAGAGATGACCCCCGCAATCTTCGCGTGAGCCATCGACCAATCTGTGTCCTGGTTCGGCGACTTGTCGCAGTTCAGGATCCTCTCCGTCTTGCGCGGCCGGGCCATCGTGCACCTCCATCGTTCGGTACCCCGCGCTGCCGACGCTACTCCGTTGAAGGGCCTAAACGCGCTCGGCACTTGCGAAGGGGGCGGCCTCCACGTCGATCTCCTGCATGGAAGAGCAGTAGACGCCGTAGCGGCGCCGCGCCTCGCCGAAGCGCCCAGCGGTCGACAGGGCCGCAATGAGGGCGAGATGCGCCGACTCGTCGAAGTGGTCGCGCTCCTGCAGGCGGAGGTAGAACCGGACCGCCGCGTCATGGTCCCCCGCCGCCTCGGCATCCTCGGCAAGAGCCCTGACCACGTCGATGTACGCGGCTACAGCCTGGTCGCGGATCGGCGCTGCCCAGTCCTGGTACGCGTCCTCCTCGAGAAAGTCGCCTGTGTATGCCTCCTCTGCTGCGCGAAGCCGCTCGGCCGCGTCGGCGTGGTGCCCGGCGCGTCGCAGGGAGAGCCCTTCGGCGGCATCGTGCAGGAAGAGCTGCAGGTCGACCGAGACGCTCTCCGTGCGCAACTTGACCACGTCCTTGTCCGCGACGATGAAATGGTCGGGAGCGAAGCGGCGCTCCGGATCGAGAACCAAGCGAACGGTGCTCAGGGCGACCGAGAGGCGGTTGCTCAACGTGTGCGGGTCGACACCGGGCCAGAGCGCGTCCATCAGGCGTTCACGCGGTGTCGGCACGCCGTACCGGCACACGAGGATCTTGACGAGGTCGCGCGCTTTCTTCGACCGCCACTCGACGAGAGGGATCGGCTCGCCGAGACGGCGAACGTGAAAGCCGCCAAGTGTCTGGATCGCGACCGGAGCATCCGTCTCGAGCGCAACCATCCGCAGCAGCCCGGCCGGGCCCGATCGGCTGACCCGGACGCCGAGCGCGCGCAGTCTCTGCTCCGCCCGCTGCGCGACGGCCTGTGCGGCAATGCTCGAGTCGAGGCGCGCGCGGGCGAGCTCCGCGGCCGTCTCGTGCACGCGGTTTCCAAGCTCGCGCCAGATCTCGATTGCCTCGTCGAGCAGATGGGGGTCGTCTGCGCCCGACGGTGACGCAAAGGTCCGAAGCTCGAGCGATTCGGCGAGGCCGAAGCGATCGCCGAGCTCGCGTGCGCTCGCTTCGGCGCGGGCCGCCGCCTCAGCGGCCTTCGCGCGATCTCCGTGCGCGAGCGCGATCCACCCGACGGCGTTGAGCGCCCAGGCGTGGTCGGGCCAGCCGTAGCCGACGGCGCGCTCGGCGAGCTCTGCGGCTCGCGCGGGCTCCTCGTCGACGAGCACCTTCGCGAGCTGATAGAGACCGGGCACGAGCGCCTGCCGATCGCCGGTTCTCTCGGCGATCGCTTCGGCCTCGCCGAATCGCTCGAGCTTCGGACCTTTGCGTCGCCGTCGAGCGCGGACGACCCGCACCGGCTCGACGAGGCGATCGAGATTTGGCACGAGCTTGGCAACCGCGTGCACGAGACTGCCGCGGAGCTCGCCCGTGCGCGCCTCGACTCGAGCGTCGCCGCACAGGCGGTAGCGCAGCGGGCGGAGCAGAGACTGCGCGCGCTCGGCGTCCGGGTCAGCCGATCGGGCCCGGCCGGGCTGCTACGGATGGTTGCGCTGGAGACGGATGCGCCGGTCGCGATCCAGACACTCGGCGGCTTTCACGTTCGCCGTCTCGGCGAGCCGATCCCCCTCGTCGAGTGGCGGTCGAAGAAGGCGCGCGACCTCGTCAAGATCCTCGTGTGCCGGTACAGCGTGCCGACACCGCGTGAACGCCTGATGGACGCGCTCTGGCCCGGTGTCGACCCGAACACGTTGAGCAACCGCCTCTCGGTCGCCCTGAGCACCGTTCGCTTGGTTCTCGATCCGGAGCGCCGCTTCGCTCCCGACCATTTCATCGTCGCGGACAAGGACGTGGTC
>JBGPLW010000142.1:0-7035 GCA_041486645.1 Gaiellaceae bacterium
GGAGGCGCGCGCCGGCCAGACGACGGGGGAGGGCATCGACCATTTCGGCGGTCGCTGGTACGCGGGGAACGCCGCCGGTGCGAAAGTCAAGCCCGCGGTTTCCGGCGGCACGACGACGACCGGCGGCTTCCGACGCTACGGCCCGTAAGGGGCCCGTGCAACCTGACTTCAGTCAGGTTGCAGTCGTAGCCGTCAGAACGACTGCAACCAGGTTAAAACCTGGTTGCGCGAAACTCAGGCGGCGCTGTACCCCTCGCGCTTCAGCAACGCCCGGGCGAGCTCCGCGTTGTCGGCACCCGAGACGAGGATGACGAGGACGCCGCCGTACTCCGGCGAGACGTGGCGTAGCTCGAAGTCCTCGATGTTGATACCGGCGGCGCCGAGCGTCTGCGTGATGCGCGCGAGCACGCCGGGCGTGTCGGGGATTCGGATGCGGATGCGGTTCAGCATGCGGGCCTCGGTGCGGTACGCGTACTCGAGCATCCGGCTCCGTACCTCGGCCGCTTGTTCGATCCAGCCTTCGAAGAACGTGCGGTCGCCTTCGCGCAGCGCTTGCTCCACGTCACCGATCGCGTCGCGATGGGCGACGAGCGCGTCCGCGATCAGGTCGCCGTTCTCGACGAAGATGTCCGCCCACATCACCGGGTTCGCCCCCGCGACGCGCGTCATCTCGCGGAGCGACGCGCCCGCGTAGCCGAGCGCCTCATCGCCGGCGGCTCCGACACGCTGCATCAACAGGTTCGCGAGCGCGTGGGGGAGATGGCTCGTCAGCGCGAGCATGCGGTCGTGGGTGTCTGCGTCGAGCTTGATCGTGCGCGCCCCGAGCGACGCGACGAACCGCTCGACGAGCTCGACACGCGCTGCTTCGCTCGTCGGCAGCGGCGTCAGGAACCAGGTAGCCCCGTCGAAGAGATCGGCGGCGGCGCGCGCCGGCCCGCCGGTCGCCCCGCCCGCGAGTGGATGGCCGGGAACGAGCCGCCCGTCGTCGATACCGGCAGCGAGCCCGCGTTTCGTCGAGCCCACGTCGGTCACCGTCGCCTCCGCGGGCGCCGCGGCGAGCACCTCACGCATCGTCGCCGTGAGCGCGCCGACCGGCACGGCGACGACGACGAGCTCGGCTCCGGCGACCGCCTCCGCGAGCGATCCCGCGGCCTCGTCGAGAGCCTTCGCGCCTGCCGCCTCGCGGAGCGTCGCCCCGTCCGCGTCCCAGCCCGTGACCCGCCCGACGCCGGCCCGCTTGGCCGCGAGGGCGACGGAGGTGCCGAGGAGCCCGGTGCCGACGATCGCGAGCGAGGCCACCACGGCCGGCGCCGGCAGGCGTGCCGGCGAGGCCGTCTGCGGCTCGCCGCGAAGCTCCTGCTTCATCACGTCGAGCACCGCCGCGAACATCGTCTGGACGGCCCGTTCGGACAAAGGCCCTGCATTTGCGGCACTCAGCTCCCGCAGGAGCTCCGCTTCCCGCTCGGCGTCGATGAGCGGCGTGCCGGTCTCACGCTTGTGCTCGTTGACACGACGGACGAGCTCGAGGCGCCGGTTCAGGGCCTCCAGGACGGCCCGGTCGAGCGCTCCGATCTCCTCTCGGAGGCGGCGAAGGTCGTCCATCAGGGCAGTTTTAGCGACTTCTCCTGCGCCTCCGTCCGTTCCATACGCTTGAATCCAGGTGCTCACCCGGATATCCAGGAGGTTTTCGAATGCCAATGACGCAGACGCAGCTCGCTGACGCCGTCGCCGACAAGGCGGGTCTTTCGCGTGCCGATGCGAAGAAGGCGCTTGCCGCGCTCGAAGAGGTCGTTCTCGACGAGATCGGCAACGCCGAGAAGATCAAGATCGGCGGCGTCGTCCAGCTCGACGTGCGCGTGCGTCCGGCGACCGTCGCGCGCCCGGGCCGGAACCCTGCGACCGGCGAGGAGATCATGATCTCCGCGAAGCCGGCGTCCGTCGCCGTCAAGGCTCGCCCGCTCGCAAAGGCGAAGAACGCCGCTCCGTCGCTCTCGAAGGTTCAGAGCAAGCTGTAGCTCGTATTCGAAGGCCGCGCCCGTCGATCGTTGACGGGCGCGGCCTGCTTCACTGTGCGTGTGCGCGCCTTTAGCGTCGCCGCCGCAGCTGCGCTGTTGCTGCTCTCCGGCACGGCGTCGGCGGGACGATCCGAAGCCTCGATCTCCGACGTCCGCGCTACCGCGTCGACCTCGACCAGCTCGGCGACCGTGTCGTGGACGACGAGCATTCCGACGCGCGGCCGAGTCTCGTATGGAATCGGCGGGACGTATCTCTTCACCGCGCTCGAGCGCACGACGTCGACGCAGCACGCCGTCGAGTTGCCTGACCTCACGTCCGCGTCGACGTACGAGTTCCGTATCGACTCGGTATCCGGAAAGACGTCGGCAACCGCGACGGGCCACGTCACGACCGCGGCGCCTCCGCTCAACCCACGGTTCGGTGTCTCGGGCACTCACGTCACTGCGGACGGGTCGCTCTTCTTCCCGATCATGAGCTACGAGCAGTGCGCCGAGACGGTCGGGCGTGCCCTCACCATCGGCGTGAACACGTTCGTCCAGGTGCCGTTCACCGGCTGTGGCCACCCGGCGGGGATCACACCGCCCTATCTGTTGAGCGACGACTATGCCGGCACGAAGGGATCCGGCTGGTATCTCCCCGACGAGCCGGACGGCTGGGGCATCACACCTGAGCAGATGCCGCAGCTTTCGCCGGCCGCGTCCACCGGACGCCTGCGCGTGCTCAACATCTCGCAGCACTTCTTCAGCGGGCAGGATCCGATCAACGACCGTTTCGACCGGAACGATTACAAGCTCTTTGCGGCGAAGGCTGATGTCGTCGGCTTCGACATGTACCCCGTCGTGAAGTTCTGCGGGCGTGTGCCGTTGGTCGACGTCTTCCGTGCGCAGCGTGAGTTGATGACCATCTACGCACCGGGAAAGCCGACTTTCCAGTGGATTGAGACGAGCAAGATGACGGGCGAGTGCGCCTCGATGCAGATTACGCCCGCGATCGTCAATGCGGAGACGTGGCTTGCCATCGCGGGCGGCGCGTGCGGCATCGGCTACTTCACGAACAGCTGGATCAACGGATGGGATCGCTGGTCGTTCGACGAGGGGGTCGAGCAGCAACTCGCACGGACGGTCTCGCAGGTGCAGAGGTTGGCCCCAGCCCTCTGTGCCGACTACGGCAGAGTCGTCGTCCCGCGGAACGGCGGCGTCGCCGCGAGCAGCCGCACGTTGAACGGCGCGCTCTACGTCCTCGCGGTCAACGCCACGGCACAGGCGACCACGGTGCAGCTCCGCGTCGACACGCTCGCCGGCCGCGTGCTGACCGTTCTTGACGAGGGCCGCACGATCAGACCGGCAGAGAAGGTCTACTTCCGTGACCGATTCGCACCCTACGGCGTGCATGTGTACGTCGCCGCGCCAAAGGGGTAGCGTGCGTCCCATGGCCGAGGCTGTGGTCGCCGATCTCGCAACGCTTGTCGCTGACGCCCAGCGCCGGTACGTCGAGCACAATCCCGAGTCGCGCCGCCTCCACGAAGAACGCGCGAGGGTGATGCCGGGCGGGAACACGCGCACGGTCATCCACGTCGAGCCGTTCCCGCTCACGATCGTGCGCGGCGAGGGCGCGCACCTCACCGACGCCGACGGGCACGACTACGTCGACTTTCTCGGCGAGTACACCGCCGGCCTGTTCGGCCACTCGCACCCGATCGTGACGAAGGCGATTCGCGACGCGCTCGACGACGGCATCTTGTTCGGCGCGCCGAACCGCTACGAGGCGGAGCTCGCCGCCGCTGTGTGCGAGCGGTTTCCCTCGGTCGAGCTCGTGCGCTTCTGCAATTCGGGCACCGAGGCGAACCTGCTCGCGATGTCACTCGCGCGGGTCGCGACCGCGAAGCCGGCGATCATGGTCTTCGAGGGCGGCTACCACGGCGGTGTCTTCTTCTTCGCGACGGCCGCGGGGTCGCCGATCAACGCGCCGTTCCCGTTCGTCGTCGCGCAGTACAACGACGCGGAGAGCGCGGCACGCCTGATCGCCGAGCGCGCGCACGAGCTCGCGGCCGTCGTCGTCGAGCCGCTGCAAGGCTCGGGCGGAGTCATCCCCGGCGAGCGTGCGTTCCTCGAGACCCTTCGCGAGGCGACTGCCGCGCACGACGTCCTGCTCGTGTTCGACGAGGTGATGACGTCGCGCCTCTCGACCGGAGGCCTCCAGCAGGCTCTCGGAATCACACCGGATCTGACGACGTTCGGCAAGTACCTCGGCGGCGGGCTCGCGTTCGGCGCGTTCGGCGGACGCGCCGACCTGATGGAGCGCTTCGACCCGTCGCGTGCCGGCGCCCTGCCGCACGCCGGCACGTTCAACAACGCCGTGCTGACGATGGCGGCCGGGGCCGCGGGGCTCCGGGTCTACACGGAGGCGGAGGTCGAGCGGCTGAACGCGCTCGGCGACCGGCTCCGCGACCGGCTGAATGCGTTCGCCAGGTCGCACGCGCTCGAGCTCGTCTCGACCGGGTACGGATCGCTTGTCGGCCTTCACCTCGCCCGCGGGCCCATCCGCCGGAGCTCGGACCTACCGAGCCGGCCGGAGCTCCAGTCGCTTCTGCACCTGCATATGCTCGAGCGGGGCTACAGCTACGCACGGCGCGGGTTCATGGCGCTCTCGCTGCCGCTCGGCGAGGTCGACATCGACGGCTTCGCCACGCGGGTCGAAGAGTTCTTCGTCTAGGGCTTCCGTCGTCTCGCGCGCCAGGTGTCGGCGCGGATCGCCCAGCGCTCGTGGTCGCGCCACCGCCCGCCGACCTTCAGATACCTCGGCGAGAACCCCTCGAGCTCGAAGCCGCAGCGCTGCACGAGCAAGATCGACGCCCGGTTCCCAGGTTGAATGTTCGCCTCGAGCCGGTGCAGGCGCAGCGTCGTGAACGCTTCGCGCAGGACGAGGTGCATCGCCTCCGCTCTCGGCGCGACCGCGCGAGATAGGAGGCATACGCGTCGCGCGTGCGCGGCATCGAGATCCACGGCGCGCGCAGGCTGCGGCTCGCGCGCATCCGTCGTACGAACTCGTCGCAGTCGGCGGCCGTGGGTGGTCGGACGAGAACGCGTGCGCGGCTCACGACGGAGAGATACGCCTATTTCCGGAACGGCGTCAAGCGGGTCGATGGTGCGGATTTCCCCACCTCGAGACACCAGGCAGCCGTCTTCTCGCGGCTGCCCGCGATGCCCACACTGCCTCCATGGCCGCACCGACTCCCCTCCCTCCCCGGAACGCGGCCAGCGTCGACGCCGCCTCTGTCGCCGCCGGGCCAGGCGCCTCCGTCGAAAGCCACCTCCTGGGCGACGACGATGCTGGCGCTGCCCGCGGCGACCGCGGCCGCTCCCCCGCGGCAGCCCTGCGGCGTCAGCCTTTGCATGGTGCGGTTACCCGTATGGTCACCGCACCTGCCGTCTGCCACGATCAACCCGACGTGAACGTTCTCATCGTCGACGACCACCCGAGCTTCCGCGCGAACGCGCGCGCGCTCCTCGAGGCCGAGGGCTTCGAGGTGGTCGGCGAGGCCGAGGATGGCGCCTCGGCGCTCCGAGCCGCCGCCGAGCTCCGGCCGCAGCTCGTGCTCCTCGACGTGCAGCTGCCGGACATCGACGGCTTCGAGGTCGCCAGGCGGCTGACGAACGGCGGCCGAGGGCCCGCGGTCGTGCTCGTCTCGAGCCGCGACGGCTCCGACTTCGGCCCGCTCGTCGAGCGCAGCGGCGCGCGAGGGTTCATTCCGAAAGCCGAGCTGTCGGGGGCGGCTCTCTTGTCGCTTCTCGAATGAGTCGCCTGGCGAGGCGCCGCCTCATCGTTGCGTGGGGCGCGGCCGCGCTCGCGGCCGCCGGGCTCGCGCTCGTCGTCGGGCTCGGTAGCCACCACATGCGCCCGAGCGCCGTCGAGATGGCCGTCGGCCTGGTTCTCGGCCTGTCATTTGCCGCAACCGGTCTGATCGCGTGGTCGCGGCGGCCGGAGAACAACACGGGCCGGCTGCTTCTCGCGGTGAGCTTCACCTGGTTCCTCGGTCTGCTCGGATCCGCGAACGACGCCGTCGTGTCGACGATCGGCCTTGCGAGCGGGGCGCTCGTGCTCGCGGCGTTCGCACAACTCGTCCTTTCCTATCCCGCGGGCCGGCTGCGCACGCGCGCCGACCGTTGGGTCGTCGGGAGCGGCTGGGCGCTCGCCGTCGTCGCGAACGTGCTGACGCTCATGTTCGAGCCCCACCCGTCCTGCGCGAAGTGCACGACGAATGTGATCCTCGTCTCGGACCAGCCGGCCGTGGGCCGTGCGGTGGACACCGGTGCGAACGTCGCCGCCGCGATCATCATCGCCACCGTCGTGGGATTGGTGGTGGTGCGGTACCGCGCTGCGACGCCGGTGGCGCGGCGCGTGCTCAGGCCGATCGGCCTCACCGGGGCGGCGGCGCTCACCTTCCTCGCGGCGGGCTTCGCGGCCGGCCCGATCGACCAGGGCGTCAAGAACGTGCTCGTCACGATCGCCCTGTTCGCGCTCGCGACCGTCCCCTTTTGGTTCCTCGCCGGTCTGCTCCGGAGCCGCCTCGCCCGAGGCGGCGTCGCGCAACTGCTGCTCGACGTGCGCGAGACCGCGAGCCTCGAGGAGGCACAGGACGGTCTTCGTCGTGCGCTGAACGACCCCGGGGTCATGCTGGCGGCGTGGGTCGACGAGCGGCAAGGCTACGTCGACCCCGACGGCCGGGCTTTCGAGGTGCCGAGCGACGACGTCGATCGCGTCGCGACGACGGTCGCGAGCGAGAGCGGCGATCACCTGGCCGTCATCGTCCACGACCGGGCGCTGCTCGACGAGCCGGAGCTGCTCGAAGCAGTCGCCGTCGCCGCCCGGCTGGCGCTCCATCGCAACCGCCTCCAGGCAGAGCTCCGCTCCCGGCTCGACGAGCTCCAGCGCGAGCGCGACTTCATGCGCGACGTCGTGAACGCGGCACCCGCCTTCTTCTGCGTCGTCGATCTCGACGGCCGGATCCTGCGTTTCAAC
>JBGPLW010000143.1:0-6981 GCA_041486645.1 Gaiellaceae bacterium
CCGATCTTCGTCGGGCAGCACGTGACGATCCGCGAGGCGCTCGCCGCTCTCGACGGCGCCTCGTCACGCGTCGAGCTCTAGGAGGGCTCCAGCGGCCGCGAATGCGGCCGCCTTCAGGGGTCTTGCGCGCTACGAATACCGGTGCTGGTCGCGCCAGGTGCGGAACATCGCGAACCCGCAGAGCACGAGCACCGCGATGAACGCGAGGATCTGCACGCCGTGCGCGCCGCCGTACCAGTTGGCGCCGAGATCGGCCACGGCGAGCAGCGCAGCACCGTAGAAGACGACGCGGGCCCGCACGGTCCACTGCCCGATCTCCTCGCGCCGCTCGCGCCACATGAGGTAGACGAAGAACGCGATCGCGAGGAAGAACGCGATGCGCGCGACGATCAGCAGCGCGACGAGCGTCACCTCGAGGCGGAGCAGCACGACCGCCAGCGCGATCAGCGCGATGATCGAGAACCCGCGCAGCGTCGGGTTCATCCGGGAGAAGGCGTTCTTCATGTGCCTGTCATGTACGCCCGCACGGCGAGCGCTCCTCCGACCAGGGTAGCTCCCGCGAACCACGCCAGCCGCCGCCGCCGCTCGACCGGTGCGTAGAGCCACGGCGAGAGTACGGCGAGGAGGGACAGCGAGCCGTAGAGGTAGTGGAGGCGATGCGGCGCGCGATGGTGTTCGCTCAGCAGGAGCAAGCCGAGCCCGACCTGGGCGATCAGGAGCGTCTGGGCGAGCGCGATCAGGTGCGTCACGAGCCCGCGCGGCTCGCGCCGGCGGTAGTACGCGAGGCCGGCGAAGATCGCGGCGCCCCACGTGACGGCCAGGACGAGGAATGCGACGGTGCGGTGCGCCGTTAGCATCGGCGGCGAACGCTACAGGGAGGATGAGACTGTGATCGAGGAAGGCAAGCCGGCTCCGGACTTCGAGCTCACGAGTGACAGCGGCGAGAGCGTCAAGCTGTCGGAGCTCCGGGGAAGCCCGGTTGTTCTCTACTTCTACCCCAAGGACGACACGCCGGGCTGCACGACGCAGGCCTGCGGCATCCGCGACGCCTACGACGAGTTCGAGCGTGCCGGCGCGGTCGTGCTCGGCGTCTCACCGGATGACGAGGCGTCGCACGTCAAGTTCCGCGCCAAGTACGAGCTGCCGTTCAGGCTTCTCGCCGACACCGACCACGCGGTTGCAGAGCAGTACGGCGTCTGGGGCGAGAAGACCTTCGCTGGCAAGAGCTACCTCGGTGTGAACCGGTCGACGTTCGTGATCGGCGCGGACGGCACGGTCAAGAAGGTGATGCACGACGTGAAGCCGGCGACGCATGCCGACGACGTGCTCGCCGCGCTCGCGAGCTAGGCGGGCGAGAAATCACCCGTTCGAGGGACGGTCCCTCCCCCGAACGAGTGGTGCCGCCGGTAGGGCCGCGGGCGGAGGATCGCTGCCAGGACCCCTCAGCCTGATGCAGCTCCGCCTCCACGACCCGGTGTACACCGACCGGCTCGCTGCGTACCTCCGCAGCGTTGGCCAGCGGCCGGTCGTCGGCGGCCCCGATTCGGTCGAGATCGACGCTGAGCAAGCGGAGGTCGAGGTGTACCTCCGCGTCTGGAAGGTGCTGTACCCAGACGCGGAGGTCGAGATCCTGCAGTAGCTCCTAGTGGATCAACGAGACGACGCGGGCGCCGAGGTTCGGCTGGCCGCTGTTCGCGGTCGCCGGGAGCCCCTCCCACGTGATCTCGGTGAACGCGCCGGTGATCGAGCCGCTGGTGCCCGAAGCGGTGAAACTGTCGACGCGGAAGCCCACCCACGCGATGACGTGGTAGAGCGCGTTCACGCCGTTCCCGGTCAACGTGTCGTAGACCGGGAACATCAACACACTTCCAATACGTGCATCGAGCGCGTCACCAATGGACTTCGAGTTCCACTTGGCACCCGTGTTTGAGAAGTAGTCGCCGAGGTCGAGGTAGTCCTGGTAGCCGCTCTGGATCCAGTCGGCGATGTCGATGGCGCCGGTTTGACCCTTGGTCCCGTCGAGGTCGATCAGCGCGAAGGCGCCCGGCGCTCCGGTCTTGCCGAGCGGAAGCGTCGTCGGCGTGTCGAAGCACGGGCAGTTGGGCCCCGACAGCTGCGGGTGGTGGATATTCACCGCGATCGGCGCCACGTACTTCGCCGAGCCGATGAGGTCGGCGCGCGCCGTCGCCTCTGCGCGGACCGGCACGGTCGAAACCCCGAAGACCTTGGCGAAGAAGGTCGGCGCGGCCTTATCGACCTTCACGGTGATCGAGTCGTCGGGAACGATCGTCCCGGTGATCGTGATGCCGCTCGGCGGCAACGTGAAGCCGTTCTTCAGCGCGTAGGTCTGCGCCAGCCCGCCCGCGGTCGAGGTATCGGCCGGCAACTCCTGCGCGCCGGCCAGCGCGGCCGCGTCCGCCTGCGATTGCAGGTTGCGCTGCGAGCGGTACCACGAGCCCACGTCGATCACGAGACCGGCCATCCCGAGGAGGACGACCATCCACACGACCGACAGCACTACGGCCTGTCCGGACTCGTTCCGTCCGGCGACCTTCGCCCGCTTCGCCCTCAGTTTGCGACCAGCCACGCCACTCTCCTCGGCTCAGCACGGCCGCAGGCGTGCGTGTGTTGTCCAGAGGATTGTCAGCGCAGCCGGGCTTGTGGGCAATCCCTCGCCTGAGCGAACCGAAAAAAAGCGCCGACAACGCCCGGGAGCAGCGGCCTACTCCCGATCCGCCATCGGCGCAGGGCCAACGCTAACGGGTGGGCGAGGTGCGCGGTACTACACCTGTGACGGGGTCGCGCCCTCCGGCCACCGGCTCGCTCGAGGGGCCGCCCTCAAGTCGCGCCGGTGGCCGCAGAGCGCCGACGCACCTTTAAGTGAACTACGACAGAGTCACCTGGTACATCACTCATCTGAGGGACAGGCACGAACCGGCGCAGCCCCAGTGCGTGCCGAGGGTTGCCGGACTCGGGCGGGCGTTGGCTGCGTTCGGGCCGCCGAACGCGGCCACCGCCGCACCCTGCTCGACAAGACGCGCCGCGACCTCACTTTCTTCCTTGCGCGCGAGGCGGCCGGCCGCGCCCGCGGTCCGCGCTGAAGGCTTGTCACGACCGCAGGGTGACAAGCCTTCAGCTTTGAGGCCAGTCGGTCAGCGGGCGGCGTATGGCGCCGATACCGGATCCGCTCGTTAGTGCGCCTTCGACCCAAGCCTCACTCTGAAGAGTGCACCCGCCGGAGTCCGGGCGCCCCTCCGCAGACGGCTGGTCCCGTCGTGGCGGCAGATGCCCGGAGCGGGCGTTGGCGAGGGTCTAGGCTCGACCGGATGAGGGCTGTCCTCGAAGACGTCGAGGAGAGCGCGATCGTCAGCGCTCTCGACGAAGGCTGGGGCTTCGATGTCGAGTCGACGGAGTACGTGGCGGTCGGCGGAGGCAGCTACCACTGGGTCGTGAGCGCCCGCGACGGGACGCGCGGCTTCGTCACCGTCGACGATCTCGACGGGAAGATCTGGCTCGGAGACACGCGTGAGTCCGTCCTGGAGGGCCTCGAGCGGGCGTTCGACACGGCTCGCGCGCTGCGTGAACACGGCCTCCCTTTCGTGGTCGCACCGTTCCCGGCGGCCCGAGGCGAGACGGTTCGCCGACTCGGGCCTCGGTACACCCTCGCTCTGTTCCCGTTCGTCGACGGCGAGCCCGGTCGGTACGGCGAGTACAACGTCGCCGAGCGCACGGCTGTATTCGACATGCTCGCGCGGCTCCATGCCTCGACCCCGGCGGTCGACTCGACTGCCGCCCGCATCGGTCTGCAGATACCCGGGCGCCACCATCTCGAAGCAGCGTTGCGAGGGCTGGATCAGACCTGGGTTGGCGGGCCGTTCTCCGAACCTGCACGCGCTGGTCTCGCACGTCACGCCTCCACGGTCGTCGAACTGCTCGGGTTGGCCGACAGCCTCTCCGCCGACGTCGAGAGACGTGGCGCCGGGTGGGTGATAACCCACGGCGAACCACACGCGGCGAACGTGATGCGAACCGCCGGCGGCTACGTGCTGGTCGATTGGGACACCGTGGCGCTGGCGCCCCCCGAACGGGACCTCTGGATGGTCGCAGGCGATGCCGCAGACGGGTCAGAGGCCTACACGCGTACGACAGGCCATCAGCTCGATGACGTCGCGGTGGACTTCTTCCGCCTCACGTGGGATCTCAAAGACCTCGCGGAGTATCTCAGCCTACTCCGCTCACCGCATCGCCGAACCTCCGACACCACGCACGCCGTCGAATTCGTTCGGCAATGCGCGTCGATTCGGGATCCCTGGGCAACCTTCCTCGACTGAGGGCAGCTATGCGGATGAGAGGACTTGAACCTCCACGAGCTTTCGCCCACACGGACCTGAACCGTGCGCGTCTACCAATTCCGCCACATCCGCGCGGACGGACAGTGTAGCCAGGGCGCGATACGCAGCAGGCGCGTGTACCGTGTCGAGCCTGCGTCGCCTCGCCCTGTTTCTGCCCGCAGTCCTTGGGTCGCTCACATTGCTTGCCGCCGCAGGCGCAGGCACTCCGGCCGGCCCACCCGGCTCCGCGAAGGCGGGGCTCGTCGAAGTTGTCGTGACGCTGCCGCAGCCGTCTCTCGCCGAGGCGATCGTGCGCGACCGTCAGCTTGCCGCGCGTGCGACCGCGCACCGGCGGCTCGACCTCCGCGCGCCCGCGAGTGTCTCCTACCTCCGCACGCTCGCGTCCGCGCAGCGCACGCTGCAAGCGACGATCCAGGCGCGCATCCCGGCCGCGCACGTGCACTGGCACTACGCCGTCGTCCTGAACGGGATCGCGGTCGCGCTGCCGGCGGGGCAGCTCGCGGCGCTGCGCCGGATCCCCGGTGCAACCGTGTGGCCGAGCGTCACCTATCACGCGCTCCTCAACCGGACGCCGCTGCTGATCGGCGCGACGACGGTATGGGGCGGGCCGACGCTCCCGACCTCAGGCCAGGGCATGAAGATCGGGATCATCGACGACGGCCTCGACCAGAGCCACCTCTTCTTCTCTCCAGCCGGCTTCGCGTACCCGGCCGGCTACCCGAAGGGGAACACGCAGTACACGACGCCGAAGGTGATCGTTGCGAAGGCGTTCGCACCGTTGCAGCCGGCATGGAAGTACGCGAACACGCCGTTCGACCCGGAGAACTCCGACCATGCGACGAACGTCGCCGGCATCGCGGCGGGCGACCACGACACGCTCGCGACAATTCCGAGCGGCCGCGTGCGCGCGTCGGGCATCGCTCCGGGCGCGTATCTCGGCAACTACAAGGTGCTCACCGTGCCGACGTCCGACTTCGGGCTCGACGGCAACTCGCCGGAGATCGCGAAGGGAATCGAAGAGGCCGTCAAGGACGGGATGGACGTGATCAACCTCTCACTCGGCGAGCCGGAAGTCGAACCGACGCGCGACATCGTCGTGCAGGCGATCAATAGCGCCGCAGACGCCGGCGTCGTTCCCGTAATCGCGGCCGGCAACGACTTCGGTGAAGCCGGCAAGGGCTCGGTCGGCTCGCCCGGCAGCGCGGCGAAGGCGATCACCGTCGCAGCATCGACCGAGGGTGACACCGGCCCGGCAGACGTGATCGCCGGCTTCTCGTCGAGCGGCCCGACCCCGATCTCGCTGCAGATGAAGCCGGATGTCACTGCGCCGGGCGTCGACATCCTCTCCTCGCTGCCGGGCAACCAATGGTCCGACCACGACTGGAGCGGGACGAGCATGGCGTCGCCGCACGTCGCGGGCGCAGCCGCGCTCTTGAAGCAGCGGCACCCGACCTGGACCGTCGTGCAGATCAAGTCGGCGCTCGAGTCGACCGGCGATCCCGTGCACCCGGTCGGCTCGGCCAGCGAGGTCACTCCGGCGCGCGAGGGCGGCGGCCGGATCGACCTCATCCGCGCCGACAACCCGCTGCTCTTCACCGATCCGACGGGTCTCTCGTTCGGGCTCGTCAAGCGCGACGCGACCGCCTCGCAGCAGCTTGCGCTCACCGACGCCGGCGGCGGCGCCGGCTCGTGGAATACGTCGATCGCCTCGCAAGCAGCGCCGCAGGGTCTGACGATCTCGCTGTCGGTGCCGGTGATCTCGCCCGGAACGTCGCTCGGCGTGACCGTCACGACCTCCGGCGACGCCGCGGAAGGCGACGCGACCGGCTTCATCCTCCTCACACGCGGCACCGACGTGCGTCGCGTCCCGTACTGGCTGCACGTCGAGGTTCCGCAACTCGCGGGCGAGAAGCACGCGACGATCTCGCGCGCGGGTCTCTACAGCGGCAACACGGCCGGCAAACCGTCGCGCGTGTCGAGCTACCGGTATCCGGAGGGCGGGTTGTCCTGCAACTGCGCAACCGGCGTGCAGACGAATCTCAGCGGGCCCGAGCAGGTCTTCCGGTTCACGCTGGCGAAGCAGGTGGCGAACTTCGGCGCGGTCGTCGTCAGCCACGCAGCCGGTGTGCGCGTCTCACCGCGCCTCGTCGTGGCCGGCGACGAGAACCGGCTCGTCGGCTACACCGCGATCCCGGTCGACCTCAACCCGTATGCCGACTTCGGCCGCGTCGTCCCGGTCGTCGGCGCCGTCGTCCCCGCGCCGGGCGCGTACGACCTCGTCTTCGACACGCCGGCCGGCGCCAAGCCCGGCAAGTTCACCTTCCGCTTCTGGGTGAACGACACGGCGCCGCCCACCATCCGCGCCTTGAGAAGCATCGGCCGCACGATCCGGCTCGCCGTCAGCGACACGGGCTCCGGCATCGATCCCGCGTCGATCCTGGCGAAGGTCGACGGCACCGTACGGAGCTTCACCTTCGCGAGCGGGGTGCTCACGATCCGCAATGTCAGACCCGGCAGGCATGCCGTGACCCTGACGGCCGCCGACTACCAGGAGGCGAAGAACATGGAGAACGTCGGGCCGATCCTGCCGAACACGCGGACGTTCTCGAAGAGCGTCGTCGTCGGCTAG
>JBGPLW010000144.1:0-6966 GCA_041486645.1 Gaiellaceae bacterium
CGCCGCGCGACGGTTCCCCGTTCGAGCCGCTCGATCGCGTCGCGCATCGTGTGCGGGAAGCGCTCGACGTCGGACTCGTACGCGTTCCCCTCGAATGCGGGGCCGAGCTCGAGCTTCTCCTCGATCCCGTACAGGCCCGCGGCGAGCAGCGACGCGAACGCCAGGTACGGGTTCGCATCGGCGCCCGGGATGCGCGTCTCGGGCCGCAGCGACGAGCCGTGCCCGACGACGCGGTAGCCGCACGTGCGATTGTCGTACGCCCACGCGAGCGTCGTCGGCGCCCAGCTCCCGGCCGCGTAGCGCTTGTACGAGTTGATCGTCGGTGCGAAGAAGATCGCAAGCTCCGACGCGCACGCGATCTGGCCGGCGAGGTAGTGCTTGAAGACGTCGCTCTCGCCTGCGAACGCGGAGTCGCTGCCGCGCCAGAGCGACGAGTGGATGTGGCACGACGACCCGACCCAGGTGTGGTCGGGCTTCGCCATGAAGGTGACCGACATCCCGCACTGGTGTGCGAGCGTCTTCAGCCCGGTCTTGTAGACGACATGGTCGTCGGCCGTCTTGAGCGCGTCGGCGTAGCGGAAGTTGATCTCGTGCTGGCCCGGCCACGCCTCGCCCTTCGACGACTCGACCTTCATCCCGGCGGCCTTCATCGCGGTGCGCACGGCGCGCATGAACGGCTCGTCATACCCGGCGGCGAGGATGTGGTAGTCGAGGATGTACCCCACCGACGGTGTCAGGTCGCGGTAGTGCTTCGCCCGCGCCTCCTCGAACGTCTCGCGGAAGAGGAAGAACTCGAGCTCCGAGCCGAACATCGCCTCGTAGCCCATGCCGCTCGCCTTCTCGAGCTGCGCCTTCAGCACCTGGCGCGGCGAGGGCGCGACCGGCGAGCCGTCGTGCCACTGCACATCGCAGAGCACAAGCACCGTCGCGTCGTGCCACGGCACCCGGCGGAGCGTCGCGAGATCCGGCTGGAGCCCGAAGTCGCCGTACCCCCGCTCCCAGCTCGCCATCGTATAGCCGGGCACCGGATCCATGTCCATCTCCAGCGCGAGGAGGTAGTTGCAGCCCTCGACCGTGTGGCCCGAGTCGAGCTCCTCGAGGAAGAACTCCGCGTCGAGGCGCTTGCCCATCAGGCGGCCCTGCATGTCCGTGAAGGCGGCGATGACCGTGTCGACCGCCCCGGACTCGACCTCCGACCGCAGTTCGTCGAGCTTCAGCATCGGCTCCGACCCTATCGCAGCGCCGAACTCCTGTTGAAACCGTCCGACGGAAGGGGTTAGCTTCACGTGCGGCTCCACACGATCAAGGAGGGTGGATGAGTTCCGAAGCACCAGGGATGCATGCCCATGATGAAGACGAGCGCATGCTCCACAAGCTCGGCTACGCGCAGGTGCTCATCCGCGAGATGGGCGGGTTTGCGAACTTCGCGATCTCGTTCACGATCATCTCGATTCTCGCGGGCTGCCTGACGTCGTACTACATCGCGTTCCAGTGGGGCGGCCCGGTGGCGATCACCTGGGGCTGGCTCATCGTCGGTGGCTTCTGCATCATCGTCGCGCTCGCCATGGGCGAGATCGCGTCGACCTACCCCACCGCCGGCGGCCTCTACTTCTGGGCGTCGAAGCTCGGCAGCCCAGCCTGGGGCTGGTTCACCGGCTGGTTCAACCTGATCGGGCAGATCGCGGTCACTGCGGCCATCGACTACGGCGCTGCGATCTTCACGACCTCGCTCCTGAACCTCTGGTTCTCGGGGATCCCGAACACACGCCACTCGATCTTCGTGACGTTCACGGTGATCATCGGCCTCCATCTGCTGCTGAACTTGCTCGGCGTCCGCCTCCTCGCGGGCCTGAACTCGATCTCGGCGTGGTGGCACATGGCGGGCGTTGCGGTGATCGTGCTCGTGCTGATCATCGTCCCGGATCACCATCAGTCCGCGAGCTACGTGTTCACGACGACGATCAACAACTCGGGCTTCTCCGGAAGCGGGTGGTCGAGCCCGGTGTTCTGGTTCGTCTTCGGCCTCGGCCTGCTGATGGCCCAGTACACGATCACGGGCTACGACGCCTCGGCGCACATGTCCGAAGAAACGCGTGGCGCGGCCCGGGCAGCGGCCTGGGGCATCGTCATGTCGGTCGTCGTGTCGGTGATCTTCGGCTTCGCGCTCCTCGTCGCCGTGACGTTCGCGATCCCGAGCACGGATGGCGGGCTCAAAGCCGGCGCAAACATCGTCACGTACATCTGGCAGTCGTCCATGAGCACCAAGTGGGCGGAGTTCCTGCTCGTGATCGCGTGCGTGGCCCAGTTCTTCTGCGGCACGGCGTCGGTGACGTCGGCGTCGCGGATGATGTTCGCGTTCTCACGTGACGGAGCAATCCCGGGTCACAACCTGTGGAAGCGTGTGAACACGAGCAGTCGCGTGCCGGTCTACTCGGTGTGCGCGATCGTCGTGCTCTCGTGGGCGCTGATGATCCCGACGTACTGGAACAACGTCGTCGGCTATCTCGTCGGCACCTCGATCGCGGTGATCGGGCTCTACATCGCGTTCGTTCTCCCGATCATCCTGCGCTGGCGCAAGGGTGAGAGCTTCGAGCGCGGGGCCTGGCACCTCGGCAAGCACTACAAGTGGATCGACCCGCTCGCGATCCTGTGGATCGGAGTGATCTGTGTGCTGTTCCTGATGCCGATCACACCCACGGGCGTCCCGTGGAAGACCGGCTTCAACTGGAACGTCGTCAACTACGCGCCGATCACCGTCGGCGGCGCGCTGCTCCTCTTCGGTGGCTGGTACGTGCTGTCGGCCCATAAGTGGTTCAAGGGGCCGGTGCGGCAGGGCACCGAGGAAGAGCTCGACCGGATCGAGTCCGGCTACGGCGCGCCAACTGCCCCAGGGCAGCCGGCCGGAGCGTAGACCGCACGTTGGGGCGGGCGGCTCGCGCCGCCCGCCCCGGGTACCTCATGCGAAGCTCACGTCAGCCGGCCGCGGGCTGCGCTGGGCGGGCCCTGAGAATGGAGGAACTTCATGAAGACGTCACTCGGCATCTGGGCGCTCGGCCCGATGGTCACGCGGTTCGTCCCCGGCGGCTACCAGCCCGAGCGGAACGAGCCGGTCGCGGAGAAGGTGCACCGCGCGGTCACGGGTCTCGGCGACCTGATGGACGACTACGAGTTCCACTACCCGGGCGAGCTGAACCGCGACAACCTCGACGAGATTCGTGCCGCGCTCGACGGGCACGGCATCTACGCGATCGCGGGCGGGCTGCACGTCGACCCGCGGTTCGGCAAAGGCGGGCTGACCTCGCTCGACGACGCCGTGCGCGCGCAGGCGCTCGGCATCCTCCTCGAGGCCGCCGACCTCGCCGGCGACATCGGCGCGCAGATGATCGTCTGGCCCGGCGGCGAGGGCTACAACTATCCGTTCCAGGTGCCGTACGCGGAGAGCTGGGCGCGCCTGATCGACGGCATGGCGCAGGTCGCGGAGCGCCTTGCGCAGCACGGACGCCTGCTCTTCCTCGAGCACAAGAACTCCGAGCCGGCCATGAAGATCCACATGTCGAACATCGGGATGACGCTCTTCGTCATCTCGAAGCTCCGTGCGCGCGGCATCGACAACGTCAAGGTCAACATGGACTGGCAGCACCTGATCATGAACGGCGAGCACCTGCCGGAGTACGCGGCTCTCCTCGCCGCCGAAGGGCTCCTCGGCCACCAGCACGCGAACTCGGGCTGGGGCACCTTCGACGACGACAACATGGTCGGCGCGACCGCGTTCATGGAGACGCTGGAGCTCGCGCTCGAGCTGCGCCGGGCGAACTATGGGGCCAACGGCGAGCGGCTCGGCTTCGACCTCTATCCGTACACCGAGGACCAGGTCGCCGCCGTGAAGCGATCGGTGCTGCAGTGGCGCTTCATCGACGAGGTCGCAGGCCGTATCGACGAGATCGCGCTGCGTGAGGCGCAGTCGCGCAAAGACGCGGTGCGCGCGTACGAGCTCGTGTACGCCGCCCTCGGCGCCTGATGGTTGATCGGCAATTCAACGCCGCCGTGGATGGGGGTCTGAACGCTGCGCATTGCGCCCGCCACGCCCGGCACCAAGGCTCACCGGCCTTGGCACCGGTCGCGTCGACCACACTGCTTGGTTCAGACCCTCCCCACGACGACGGCAATTACCGATCAACCATCTAGCATGCTCGTCGGGCTCGACGTCGGCACGACCGGCGTGAAGGCGATCGCAATCGACGAGGTCGGCGAGGTCGTCGCGCGGGCGGAGGAGTCGTATCCGCTGTCCACGCCGCAGCCGGGCTGGGCGGAGCAGGATCCGGACGACTGGGTGCGCGCCTCCGAGGCCGCGCTCGCCGGCCTCGGCGTCGAGGTCGGCGCGGTCGGGCTGTCCGGGCAGATGCATGGGCTCGTGTCGCTCGGCGCCGACGACGTGCTGCTGCGACCCGCGATCCTCTGGAACGACCAGCGAACCGCCGTCGAGTGCGCGGAGATCGAACGCCGCATCGGTCTCGACCGCCTGATCGCGCTCACCGGCAACCGCGCGCTCACGGGCTTCACCGCGCCGAAGCTGCTGTGGCTGCGCACGCACGAGCCCGACGTCTTCGCGCGCATTCACTCGATCCTGCTGCCGAAGGACTACGTGCGCCTCAAGCTCTTCGGCCCGCGCGCAATCGACGTCGCCGATGCGTCGGGCACGTTGCTCTTCGACGTCGCGCAGCGGCGGTGGAGCGACGAGGTGATCGACGCGCTCGAGCTGCCGGGCGAGTGGCTGCCTCCCGCGTACGAGTCGCCGGACGTGCCCGGCGCACCGGGCGCCGGCGACCAGGCAGCGGCCGCACTCGGCGTCGGCGTGACGGCGCCGGGTCTCCTCTCGGTCGTCCTCGGGACGTCCGGTGTCGTCTTTGCGACGCTGCCGCACTTCGCGGCGGACCGCGAGGCGCGCGTGCACGCGTTCTGCCACGCCGTTCCCGGGACGTGGCACGCGATGGGCGTGATGCTGTCGGCGGCGGGCTCGCTCCAGTGGCTCCAGGATGCGGTCGCGCCCGAGATCCCGTTCGACGTGCTGCTCGCCGAGGCCGAGGGTTGGGCGCCCGGTTGCGAAGGACTTCTCTTCGCGCCGTATCTCGCAGGCGAGCGCACGCCCCACGCCGACCCGAACGTCCGCGGCGCCTTCGTCGGCCTTTCGCTGCGGCACGACCGGGGCGCGCTCGTGCGCGCCGTGCTCGAAGGCGTCGCCTACGGGCTGCGCGACTCGCTCGAGCTGCTCCGCGAGCTCGGCGTGGAGCCGGACGCCGGCCGAGTCTCCGGCGGCGGAGCGCGCAGCCCCCTGTGGCGGCAGATCGTCGCGTCCGTCCTCGGCCTCCCGCTCGAGACGACGGCTGCGGAGGAAGGCTCCGCGTACGGCGCGGCGCTCCTTGCCGGCTGCGCGAGCGGCGCGTTCGCAGACCCGCACGACGCGGTCGAGCGCTGCGTCCGCGTGCACGGCCGGACGAATCCCGATCCGGCGTGGGTCGACGCGTACGAGTCGGGATACGCGCGGTTCCGCGAGCTCTACCCGGCGCTCGCCCCCCTCGCCGACTAGCCCGCCGCGTCGACGATCTTCTCGGCCAGCGCGGAATTGCGGCGCCGCTCCTCCCCGCGCGCGAGCGCGATCGCCACCGCCCGGCGCTCGCCGACGAGCGCGCAGAGCCGCTGCGCACGCGTGACCGCGGTGTAGAGCAGCGCACGCGAGAGCATCACGGAGTACGCCGTCGACCACGGCGCGACGACGGCCGGGAACTGCGAGCCCTGCGAGCGGTGCACGGTGAGCGCCCAGCCGAGGTCGTAGGTCGCGAGCGCCGCAACCGGCACGATGATCTCGCGCTCGCCTTCGTCGAGTGAGAGCCTCGCCTCCCCTTCGTCTTCGTCGAAGTCGAGGATGAAGGCGACCTCGCCGTTCATCACCTCGCGGTCGACCGTGTAGTCGTTCTTCGTCTGGACGATGCGCGAGCCGACGCGCAGGCCGGACGCCGCGACGACCACCGGCTGGTGACCCGGGTTGAGCCGCCGCTCGAGCTCCGCGTTCAGCGCGATCAGCCCGACCGGGCCGCGGCGCATCGGCACGAGTGTCATCACTTCCGTGCGCACGTCGAAGCCGCGTGCGGGCAGGCGCTCGCAGACGAGGTCGAGCACGCCGTCGAGCATGGACTGCGGCCCGTTCCGCCCGATGAAGTAGAAGTCCTCGTCGAGCTCCACGTCCGCGCCGAGCACGCTGCGAGCTTCCTCGACCGAGAAGAACGGCAACTCACCCGCGTTGATGCGGCGTGCGCTCTGGATGATCAGCGAGCGCGCCGCCTGCCGGTAGATCGCCGTGAGATGCACGCGCGGCACGACGTCGCTCGCGACGAGGTCGGCGAGCACCCGGCCGGGGCCGATCGGCGGCAGCTGGTCGGTGTCGCCGACGAGCAGCACGTGGCAATCGCCGGCCGCGCGGAACAGGGCGTCCGCGAGCTCGAGCGAGAGCATCGACGCCTCGTCGACGATGACGAGGTCGTAGTCGTCGGAGAGTGGCGCGTCCTCGTCGCGCTGGAAGCGATTGTCGAGCGGCGAGTACGCGAGCGCGCGGTGGATCGTCATCGCGTGGTGCCCGGTGAGGTCTCGCATCCGCCGCGCCGCCTTGCCCGTGGGCGCGCAGAGAAGGACGCGCTTCCGAGCGTGCCGCGCGAGCTCGACGAGCACGCGTTGCGTGTGCGTCTTGCCTGCGCCGGGCAGGCCGGTCAGCAGAACGAGCGGGCGCGTGCGCACGAGCTCGACGACGCCCCATTGCTCGTCGGACACCTGAAGGTCGGGGCGGCGCGGCTCCTCGAAGAGCTCGGCAGCGGCGGCGCGGGCGCGCGAGCCGAGCGCTTCCGCCAGGCGCTGCTCCATCTCCCAGAGCTCCGAGCGGTACACGCGGTCGTCCTCGACGACGACCTCCGCCTCGAC
>JBGPLW010000145.1:0-6955 GCA_041486645.1 Gaiellaceae bacterium
CGTCCACCGTCACCGCGAACGGCGGGAACTGCGACGGGTCGTAGTCCACCGGCACGTCCCCATCCCTGGTTCTTGTCTTCATGACTGTTACCGTAGCAGGTAGTTCTGGTCTTGTCTACTAAAACTTTGCGTCCCTTGTCGTCGCCAAGCCGAAACATCGCGCTGTCGGTTCCCCACGGCAGGCGCGGTTCGATCGCCAACCCCGCCCACTCCGGGAACTGCGCCTCGATCAGTCGAGCAACTAGGGCGCCGTCGACGTCCAGTTCGTCCTCGTGCATCTTGCGCGTGCGAACCACAGCCCGATGGAAGAGCGGTATCCGGCGCGCTCTCGGAGGACAGTACGATTGCACAGCATGAAGGCGACGCACATAGCTCTTGTCGTGGTGCCGGTCGTCGCAACGGCCGCCGCCGCGGCCTTCGCGGTCTTGTACTTCACGAAGGATTCGGGGAGCAAGTCAGCCACAGCGCAGCAGTGCGAGAACCGGATCTTCGGCCACGTCTCCTCGCTCACCCTCAAGGGGGCTCGGTACGAGATGCGGTTCGATCCAGCGTGGTTCACCTCCGGTGAGACCGCGAACGTGGCGGCGGCCGAGGACGGCGTGATCGCGCCCGGCGAGCCGATGCCCAACGACAACTACGTGATCGATGAGGGTCATCGACTCCTCACGTACCTCGTACCACCGGACGCGCACGTCACCGTGCTCACCAACAACAACACCGGAATCCTCTCGACACCCATCGCGGTCTCAGAGCTGGCGCAACTCGTGAAGGGCGAGAAGCCGATCAAACTGTTCGAGCCGCTCGACACCGGCTTCTGGATGCGCTTTCACGTCGACACCGTCTGCGCGCTCGACCAGCAGTACCACCCGTAGCCGACCATGTGTAGGCTCGCAGCATGAATCCCGTCCTCCGCGTGATGCTGCGCATTTTCGGGATCGGTGCGCTGGTCGCCGGCGGACTCGCCGTGGCGATCGCCGCACTCGTCGCGGTGGCCCTCCTCGGGCCGCTCCTCTTCTGGATCGCCTGGAACGTGCTCAACTTCGGGCACGCACTCGGCCTGCCCGAACTCGGCTTCTGGGGGATCGTGCTCGCAACGGTGTTCCTCGTCTTCGGATGGTTCCCCAAGGTTGTGCTCGCCGGCATCGTCTTCCTCGTCGACCCGTCCTGGTTCCACGGGACGGCGCAGGTGCGTTGGCCCGAGCCGACCTTTCGCAACTTCGTCGCCGTCGCGCTGCTCGCGCTGCTCGCGGCACGCCCGCATGCACACGCAAAGAAGCACCGCGACAAGAGCTGACTCGAACCGCCGCCCTTGAACTAGCTTCAAGCCATGTTCGATACCAAGATCGCGATCGTGCTCGAGAGCGAGCTTGCGCTGTGGCAGAAGGTGAACGTGACCGCGTTCCTCTTCAGCGGCTTTGCCGCAGCTGATCCTTCGCTTGTCGGCGCACCCTACGTCGACGCCTCCGGCAATCAGTATCTGCCCATGCTTGTTCAACCGATCCTGGTCTACGCAAGCGACGCAGCGGGTGTGCGCCGCGCCTACGCAAGAACGCTCGCGCGCGAGGTCGACCAGCTCGCGATCTTCACGCGCGATCTGTTCGCAACACCGAACGATGAGGCGAATCGCGCAGCCGTCGCGGCCGTTCCAGAGAATGAACTCGATCTTGTCGGCATCGCCGTCCGCGGCCCTCGCAAGACGGTCGACAAGATCCTCGACAAGCTCCGTCCGCTCGCATAGGTCGCTACCGCCGACCGAGCCGCCTCGAGCGCGCGCTGCCTAGGACGCGACGGCTACTCGGGAAGCCAGCCGTCGCGATACGCGGTCGACTCGCGGCGCGGGACCGGTCCGTACGCGACGCCCGGATCGAGCGTGTCCTCCTCGACGCTCGCTCCGTAGCGCTTCGCAGCGTCGTCCGCGGTGAAGCCGAGGGAGTCGTGTTCGCGCGCGCCAACTGCGATCACGAGGCACGGACCGCTTCCTGCCCCGATGATCAGGTGCTTCGTATTCGGCGGGCAATGCACGAAGTCCCACGCGCGTAGTTGCCGCTCTTCCCCTTCGATGATCAGAACCGCTTCGCCTGAGACGACGAGGAAGTCCTCCTGATCGGTCTCCCAGTGGTACATGGCCATCGGTTCGCCCGGCATGAGCACGAACGGATTGACGCCGAGCTGTTCGAATTGCCGCTCGCCTTCGAAATCGTCGAGCGCAACGCAGACGGCGCCGCGGCCGTCGACGTGACGCCACTCGGCGTCGCGCATGTTGAGCGCGAACCATCCCTCGCCCTTCGGGACGAGCCCGTGCTCGGTCTTCTCCAGTTTCGACTCGGGAACCATGTGCCTTACTGCAGCGCGTCGATCGACGCGGTTGCAACGATCCCTTCGACGCTGCGCGCCAGTTCCGCGTCCAGCGTTACGAACGCGTCCGCCTGCAGCTGAGTGAGTGCGACGTACTCGGCGTTGTAGGTCGAGGCCCATCCCAACTGATCGGCCAGGTCCCAGGCGCGACGCCGAAGCACGGCGTCGCCGAGGAGCCTGATCGGCATCCGCCCGATGCGGGCGAGGCGGTCGCGCGCGACGTCGGCCGGGATCTCGCCCCGCTGGACGGCCTCGTGCAGAGTCGACAGCGTTTGGGAACGCAGGAGCGTCGGCGCGAGGAGCCCGTGCTCGGCCGAGACCTCGACCCCCGCGCTCGCCAGGTGAAGAACGGCGCTGGAGTCGACGACGAACCTGGTCAACGAGTACCTCCAGTTTGGGGGTAGAGGAACGCCACAACAGTAGTTGCGAGCATCATCCGCGGGCGGCGCGGTGGTTAGACGCGGGCTTGAGGCAGCGGCGCTTCTGTTAAATTCCGCGGCCGATGTAGGCCACTTCTCGATCCTCGACGTTCGTCCGTGGCGCCGCCCGCGCCGCGACACTCCCTGCGTCTTCGGAGGTCAGAAGTGACTGAGATTCCGTACGTTCACCATCCGACGGAGTTCCCCGCTCGCTACGCGCACGGACCTGACTCGTATCCTCAACCCGGCGTCCCGCGCGGCGTGATCCATGAGTATGAGTGGAACGCGAGCCGTGTCTTCCCTGGGACACACCGGCGCTACTGCGTATACGTGCCGGCTCAGTACACAGATGCGGAGCCGGCGTCGCTGATGGTCTTCCAGGACGCTGAGTGGTACCTCGATCTCGACTTCGAGGCGCGCGCTCCGGTCGTCTTCGACAATTTGATTCACCGAAGCGAGATGCCCGTCATCATCGGCGTCTTTGTCGCCCCCGGCGAGCCCGCGAACCGAAACGTCGAGTACGACGCATTCAGCGATGCTTACGCGACGTTTCTCCTCACGGAGATCCTGCCCACCGTTCAGGCCCGTTACGCGATCACGGACGACCCCGATCACTGGGCCATCGGCGGCGGGAGCAGCGGCGGGAGCTGCGCGTTCACAGTCGCCTGGATGCGTCCCGACCGTTTCCGACGCGTCCTGAGCTTCGTTGGGAGCTTCGCCCAACTAGACGGCGGCAATCGCTACCCCGAGCTTATTCAGGAGGCGCCGAAGAAGCCACTGCGCGTCTTCCTCCACACAGTGACGCGGGATCTCAACTGGAACGCGGCTCAGTTCAACTGGTTCAGCGCCAACCTGCGCGTCGCTGCCGCGCTCGCGGAACGCGGGTACGACTTCCGCTTTGTTGTCGGGGACGGGGGCCACGACGGGAACCACGACGGCGTGATCCTGCCCGATGCGCTCCGCTGGCTCTGGCGGCGGGAATCTCGGTAAGTCTCACGCGCGCGGATCAAGCCCGCGTCCGAAACGTGGGCGGATAGCTAGGTTCTTGTCGGTGCGCGAAACGAAGGATCGGAGAGAACATGACACCGACAGGTCGTCCGAATGGCGAGGCCGCTTCAGCGAACATCACCAAGCGGATTCAAGAGCTGGGGGATTGGAGAGGAGAGACCCTCGCTCACGTCCGGCAGCTCATCCACGATGCCGACCCCGACATCCAGGAGGAGTGGAAATGGGAGAAGCCAAAATCCCCCGGAACCCCCGTCTGGTCCCATGACGGCGGCGTCTGCACGGGCGAATCGTACAAGCAGGTCGTGAAGCTCACCTTCTTTCGCGGAGCCTCCATCAAGGACCCGAAGAAGCTTTTCAATTCCAGCCTGGAAGGGAACACGCGGCGTGCGATCGACCTCCGCGAAGGGGAGAAGATCAACGAAGCTGCCTTCAAGCAACTCATCCGCGCCGCGGTGGCGGCCAATTCCGCAGCGCGCGCTCAACGGGCGGCGAAGAAGTAAGCCCGGCTCTCGCGTGCACCCTCCCGCCCCTTGAATGGCCGTTGACGTCGGTTCGAGGTCGCGCATCGTCTGACACGAACACTTGCGTGGGCGAGCGTCTTTTCCCTCGACCTACTCTGCTGCGCGAACGTCAACTGAGCCGTCGTCGTGTAGCGCGATCTTGACGTTCCAGGGGTTCCCGCTCTGCGACGGCAACCCCATGAAGATCGCCTTCACCGGCGTCTCCCCCGCCGTCCGCCGCGCGGCGAGCAGCTCGGTGTGGCGGGCGACGGCCGTGCGAACCGCCGGCACGATGTCGGTCTCGCGGAACGGCTTCACGAGATAGCTGAAGACGCCCGCGCCGATCGCGTCCTCGATGTTCGCGCGATCGGAGAACGCGGTGAGCATCACGATCGGGATCGGACGCTCCGCGTAGATGCGGCGCGCGGCCTCGATGCCGTCGAGCTCTGGCATCCGCAGGTCGAGGATCGCGACGTCGGGGCTCGCCGTCCGTGCGAGCTCGACCGCCTGCGCGCCGTCAGCGGCCTCCGCGACAACCATGAAGCCGTTCTTCTCGAGCAGCCCGCGCAGGTCCATGCGGATGATGGTCTCGTCCTCCGCGATCAGCACGCGGAGCGGTGCAACCGTCTCGCCGAGCATCGCGCCTCCTTCCGGTCCAACAAAAAAGCCCCCGGCGCCTGTGGGCTCCGGAGGCTGCATCGCCTGACTTCTCGACAAACGGTAGCACTCAGCCGAGCCCGCGTCGAATCCCACGCACGGCCTGCGCGATCCGCTGCTCGTTCTCGACGAGCGCGAACCGCACGTACCCCTCGCCGTCCGGGCCGAAGCCGCTGCCGGGACTGACGGCTACGTGTGCCTCGCGCAGCAGCCGCAGCGCGAAGTCCTGCGCCGGCTCGTCGCTCGGTATGCGCGCCCAGACGAACATCGTCGCCTGCGGGCGCTGAACGTCCCAGCCGATACGCGTCAGACCGTCGCAAAGGACGTTGCGCCGGCCGCCGTAGATCTCCGCGACCTCGGCCGGCCGCTCGCGCGCGTCGCGCAGCGCAATCGTCGCGGCGATCTGGAGCGGCTGAAAGCTGCCGTAGTCGAGGTACGACTTGAGTCGCGCGAGCGCGCCGACGACATCGGCACGGCCGAGCAGGAACGCCACCCGCCAGCCGGCGAGCGAGAAGCCCTTCGTGAGCGAGTACAGCTCGACCGCGACCTCACGTGCGCCCTCGCACTCGAAGATCGATGGCGGCCGGTATCCGTCGTACGCGAGATCGGCGTAGGCGAAGTCGTGCACGAGCACGATCTCATGCTCGCGCGCGAAGTCGACGAGCCGCTGCAGCTCGGCGAGACTTGCGCACGCCGTCGTCGGGTTGTGCGGGAACGAGCAGAGCAGCACGCGCGGCCGCGGCTGCGACGCGAGCCACGCCTCCTCGACGCCGGCCGCGAAGTCGACTCCCGGCCCGACCGACACGCGTGCGACCGCCGCCCCGGCGAAGCCCGGCGCGAACAGGTGAATCGGATAGCTCGGGCTCGGCACGAGCGCGACGTCGCCAGGCCCGAGCAGCACCCAGAGCAGGTGCACGAGGCCCTCCTTCGCGCCCAGCGTCATGGTCGCCTCCGTCTCCGGATCGAGCTCGACCGCATACCGGTCGCGATAGAGGTCGCAGATCGCCTCGCGCAGCTTCGGCAGGCCGCGACTCGACGAGTAGCGATGGTTGCGCGGCAGGAGCGCAGCCTCGCGCAGCTTCTCGACTGCGACCTCGGGTGGCGGAACGTCCGGATTGCCGAAGCCGAGGTCGATTACGTCCTCGCCGGCGCGCCGCAGCTCGAGCTTCAGCCGCTCGACTTCCGCGAAGGCGTAGGGCGGGAGAGCATCGACTCTGTGAAATCGAAAAGGGGGAAAGTCCGTCACGCAGCGGATCGTCGCAAAGCGCCGAGCGCTTCGCGGACGGCAACCACCTCGCCGATCACGACGAGCGCGGGCGTCGGTGCGTCCGCGGCCGCGGCGCCGATCGCGCCGAGGGGCGCGACGATCACCCGCTCGTCCTCCGTCGTTCCCCGCGAGACGACCGCGGCCGGCGTCGACGCGGGCTTGCCCTCGGCGATCAGCCGCTCGGCGAGGCGCCCGACGACGGCGCCGCCCATGAACGCGACGAGCGTGCCCGGGACCCCGGCGAGACCGCGCACGTCGAGCGCCTCGACGTCGTTCGCGGCAAAAGCCGTGACCGCCTGCGACACGCCGCGGTGGGTCACCGGGATGCCCGCCGACTCCGGCACGGCCGCGATCGACGACACGCCCGGGACGAGCTCGAATGACACGCCCGCGCGCACGAGCGCGAGCGCCTCTTCGCCGCCGCGGCCGAAGACGAACGGGTCGCCGCCCTTCAGCCGCACGACGCGGCGCCCCCGCCGCCCGTGCGCGACGAGCAGGCCGTTGATGTCGTCCTGCGAGAGCCCGTCGCGCGAGATGCGCAGCGAGCCGATCGGCGCCTCCGCGACGATCTCCGGAGCGACGAGCCGGTCGTGGACGAGCACCTCGCATGCGCGCACGCGCGCCAGGCCGCGCAAGGTGATCAGCTCCGGGTCGCCCGGCCCTGCGCCGACGAGCGAAACGGTCACGACAACGCTTTCGTGACGCGCTCGCGGAAGTAGTCGCGCCGCTCCTCGTAGGTGTGCAGGTTC
>JBGPLW010000146.1:0-6954 GCA_041486645.1 Gaiellaceae bacterium
AGTGCTGCCGGACGTCGAGTCGTACAACGCGGACAACACCGTCGGTAACACGACGAACGACCCGGACGCTGCGACCGACACGACGCACTCGAACAGCGGCTACCAGGGCATGACGGCCGCACTGTTGAAGAGCGACTACGACCAGGCGTTCCCGCCGTCGGTGTGGATCATCGGCGCCGTCGACGCAACGGGTGCCGCGGCTCCGACCGGCACGGGCATCACCGCCCTCGGCACCACGCCGACCGCGGTCGACTACTGCCTCGTGGCCCAGAACGGCAACTACTACGCGTGGAAGCACGGGCCTGGCGGCACGATCAAGGTCGACACCGTCGCCAACAACATCTGCACCTGATCTAGAGCAGATGCAACCGCGAGGGGGCGCACCAGGCGCCCCCTCGCCGTTTATCAGGAGCTAAAGCGCGTGCCACTTCATTCCGATACATCCCCTATGAGCCTGCTCAACCGGATCCGCGGCATCGCAGAGACAATGCGCCGGCGGCTCGAGCGCGAGGACGGATTCACGCTCGTCGAGCTGACGATGGTCCTGCTCGTCCTCGGGATCCTGATGACGATCGCCGTGCCGAGCTACCTCTCGTTCAAGGACCGCGCGAACAAGACGGCCGCGAAGGCGGACGTCGCGCAGACGATGCGCGCGGTGATCGCGTACGGCGCCGACAACTACCCGGGCGGCCAGAACGACCCGAACTCCGATACGACCGACAGCGGTTACACCGGCATCACGCTGCCGCTGCTCGCGACGAAGTACGACGCGTCGATTCCGACCGTCGCAGGGGCCCCGTTCGTGATGAACCCTGCCGGCTTCACCCCCTCCTCCACCGACTTCTGCCTGACGGCGGCTGTCGGGCGCTGGATCGCCGTGCAGCACGGCCCCGGCAACGGCGTCTCCGTCGGCACCCTGTTCACGCCCGGTACCTGCGCGGTCAGCTAACGGCCGGTTCAGGGGAGAAGCCGTGAACCTGACCGTCAGTCCACAGATCCGCATCCTCGCGCTCGTCGGCTTGCTCGCCGCGCTCGGGCTCGCGGCGAGCATGTTCGTCCTGGGCGGCGGCAGCTCGAAGACCAAGACGTCCGCGGCCACGACGGCGGCGAGGGCGCACACGCCGTCGAAGCCGCACACGACTCCGGTCGTGAAGCCGGCGACGAAGCCGCACGTTGCGACGCGACACCACGTGAAGAAGGTGGCGAAGCCTGCGCGCTTCAGGGGCAACCCGGTCTACGCGCAGCTGCCGCAGGCGTTGCAGTGGCAGCTCGCGCATCACAAGATCGTCGTCGTCAGCCTCTACAACCCCGGCTCAGACGTCGACGCGATCTCCGTCGCCGAGGCGCACGCCGGGGCGATCGACGCGAACGCCGGCTTCCTACTCGTGAGCGTGCTCGACGACAAGGTCGCAGGTCTTCTCACGGCGCTCTTGCCGGGCGGCGGCCTGCTCCCCGATCCCGGCGTGCTCGTCTATCGCGCACCCGGCGAGGTCGCGCTGCGGCTCAACGGGTTCGCCGACCGCGCTTCGGTTGCGCAGGCCGCGACGAATGCGCTCCATGGTGAGACCGGCCCCGCGCCGGCAACTGTGCCGGCCTCGTCGGTCGTCGCGCCCGTCGCGGCGGCCGCGCCGACCACCACGACCCCGTGACGCCCTCCGCGGCAGCCGAAGGCCGCGAGCTCTTCCTGCGGCACGCGAAGAAGGACGGACGGTCGGTCGCGATCCTCCGCGCCGTCGACTACGGCACGTCGTGTGTCGTCGAGGCCGAGGTCTTCCCTGTGGGCTCGCACGAAGCGGTGCAGCCCGGTCCGTACACCTTCGCCGACGCCGCGCAGGCGACCGCCTTCGTGACGGAAGCGGTCGAGTCGTTCATGTATCTCGGCTGCGACGTCTTCGCCGAATAGGGCGAGTCAAGGCCGTCTGACGCACCGCCGATGCTTACCGGGCATGGACGTTGCTCCGGCCCGCTCGATCGCCCTCACCCGCTCCCGCGTGCTGCTTGCAGTGGGAGCGCTCCTCGTCGCGTTCGCTGCGCGCGTCACGCTCGCCTGGCTGCACGCGACGCCGAACTACTTCCCGGACGAGTACCTCTACGCGGCGCTCGGCCGGTCCTTCGGGAGCTTCGACGGCGCAACCATCCGCGGCGGTGCAGCGCACTTTCCGGCGCTGCTCGAGCCGCTGCTCGCCGCGCCCGTGTGGCACATCGGCAGCGTCGAGACGGCATACCGGCTCGTGCAGGTCGTGCACGCCGCCGCGTTCACGCTCGCCGCAATCCCCGCGTACTCGATCGCACGGCGCTTGGGCGTCGGCGCCAAGGCGGCGCTCGCGGTCGCAGCCGGCGCGCTGCTGATTCCGGATGCGCTCTATGCGGGCTTCGTGCTCGCGGAGCCGATCGCCTATCCGCTTGCGCTCGCCGCGGTGGCGGCGGGGATCGCAGCGCTCGAGCGGCCGCGGCTGCGCACGCAGTCGCTCTTCCTCGCGTGCGCGGCGCTCGCGACGTTCGCGCGGTTGCAACTCGCCGTTCTCCCGCTCTGCTTCGCCCTCGCGGTCGTCGCGATCGGGCTGCGCGAGCGTGACCTGCGACGGCTTGCGCGCGCGCAGCGCCTCCCGCTCGCTGCGGCCTCCCTCGCGGCGCTCGGCGCCCTCGTCGGGGTGACGCTGCGCGGCCTCGGCTACTACTCTGGCGCGAGCAGCCTCCACTTCGACGTGGTCTCGATCGGGAAGAACCTGACCGTGCTGTTCTACGGCGCGGGCTGGGCGATCGTGCCGGGAGCGGCGATCGGCATCTGGCTCTGCATCGCACGATCGCGGTCGCGCGCCGAGGCGGCATTCGGCTGGCTGACCGCGTCGTTCGGCGCAGCGCTGCTCCTCGAGGCGGCCGTGTGGGGCGACAGCTCGCTCGTGCAGGAGCGATACCTCTTCTATGTCCTCCCACTGGCGGGCGTGGCGTTCTGCGTGCAGGCGGTGCGCGGCTGGCCGCTGCCGCGCGTCCAGGCCTTGCTCGCTGCAGGCCTGCTGCTGCTGTCGGTGCGGGTGCCGCTGTCGGGCTGGGCGGCGCCGGGCACCGACGACCACTCGCCGTTCCTGCTCGCGGTCGAGCGGCTGCAGCTCTGGTTCGGAACGTCGACCGGCGACCTCGTCGTCGCGGCCGCCGCGGCGCTGCTGTCGGTCGGCGCCGCACTCGGGCCATGGCGCCCGCGCGTCGCCATGCCGGCTCTCCTCGGTGCATCGCTCGTCGCGGCGGCGGCCGCGCTCGGCGCAGTGACCGCACTCGACCACACGAACTCGCTCCGCCTGATACACCGGTACTTGCCCGCGGAGCGCTCGTGGGTCGACGTCGCGCACGTCGGCCACGCGACGCTCGTCGAGGCGGCCGGCAACAGGCCGAGCGACGGCGAGGAGCAGCTCTTCTGGAACCGCTCGCTGCGACGGGTCGCGGTGCTGCCGGGTGGAAGCCCGCCCGACCGGCTCGCGTCCGCGAACCTCTCGATCGACTCGCACGGCGTGCTGCGCGACCGCGGCCGTACGCTGAGCGGCGCGCTCGTCGTCGACGGCTACGCGAGCACGGTCGAGTTCCGCGCGGCCCGTGTCGTCGCGCGCGCGCCGCGAGACCGGCTCGTCGTCCCGCAGGGCATCGCGCGCCTGCGCCTCTACGTCATCGGCCGCTCGCCCGACGGGCTGGTCGTGAGCTCGCGCGGCGCGATCCTCTTCTGGACCGACCGTCCGGGCGTACTCGTCGTGCGCGTGAGCGGCGGCGACATGCACGTCGGCGACCAGGCGTTCAAGGGCACCCGCCTTCTGCGTCTGCCGGTGTGCACTCCCGGCCGCTTCGCGATGAGCTTCCAGGCGACGCTCGACCGGTTCGTCAACGGCCGCCCCGCAGGCGGGCGCATGTCGCTGCCGCGATTCGTCCCCGGCAGCTGTCACGGTTGAGCTGACGGACGGGAGTTGCGTCGGTGGATCCGGTCGGTGAGACTCACGGCAGGTAGGCGATTCGAGGAGGTGGTCGGGAGAGTGCGGTGGTGGCTGCGGAACCTTGCGGTTGGTGCGGCGGTCGGCTTCGTCGTCGGTGTCGTCGTCGGCGGGACCCTCGGTCGCGTCTTCATGCGTCTCCTCTTCCTCGCGAGGGAGGATGCGCTCGGATTGGAGACGGCGATGGGCGCGATCATCGGTGAGTTCACAAGCCAGGGGACGGCGGCGATCTACGCATTCGCGGCAATTGCGGGCGTCGCTCTCGGTATCGCCTACGCGGCGGCGCGCACACTGCTTCCTCCTGGAACCCGCGTGCGGACGATCATCTTCACGCTCGGGACCACCGCCTTCATGCTCGGACAGATCGTTCGCGGGAACCGCGAGGACTTCTCGCTCTTGCCGGTGACGCTCAGCCTCATACTCATCGTCGGCTCGGTTGCGATCACGGCCGCACCGGTGCCGGTTCTCGTCGAGCGCTTTGCCCCCGACAGGAAACGAAGCCCCGGCCGCCTCGCACGAGGCGTCGTCCTGCTCGGTATGACCGGATTCGCCGCGTTCGGGGTGACCGGGATCGCGATCGCCTACGCCGCCTAGCCTGGCGCTAGGCCTCTGCGATCGGGCGGCCGACGACGAGTGCGTCGCGCAACTGCGGCTCCAGTTCTCGGTAGCTCGCGTCGGGGAGGACGCCGAGTGCGTCGAGCGTCTTCGAGAAGAAGCAGCGCGCGGCGGCAGCGAGGACGACGTCCATGATGTCCGTCTCCGAGAGGCCGAGGTCACGAAGCCGTTGCAGATCGGCGTCGCCGATCGACGTTGCGTCGTCGACGACCCGCTCGGCAAGATCCATAACGGCGACATCGACCTCGTCGAGGCCGGCGGCGCGATGGTCGAGCGCGATGTCGGCCACCGGCTCGCCGAAGCGCTCCATGAGAACTGTGCCGTGGGCGAGGCAGCAGTAGCTCGAGCGCAGCCGCCGGGCGGCAGCGAGCGTCGCCAACTCGTAGCGGCGCAGATCCATCCCGGCCTTGATCGTGGTGTTCAACTGAACCCAGGCGGCGAGGACCTCAGGCCGCTCGGCAAACGCGCGCTCGAAGTTCGTGGTCATCCGAGAGCATTCTGCGAACGAGACCGGTCGTTGTCCATCCCCGGCGCACTCATGCGACCGGCGGTGGGACTCCGTCGGCGCTCGCGGACAACGCGGGGTCCCACCCGCAGATCGCGCACGCCTGCCGGACCGCGGAGCGGGCGAAGCCGAGCGCCTCAGCGTGGGGATCCGCGGCGGCGCGGACGTCGTCCCAGTCGAGGACGAACTCGCCGAGTGCCTCCTCCCAGCGCGCGGCCGGCGGGGAGAGCGTTGCGGACGCGAACCCCTCCGGTGCGGGGTGGGCGTAGGCATAGAAGGCCGCGCGCGGGTAGCGCGCATCGCCGGGCCACCAGCCGACGGCAACCTCCTCGGCATCCATCGAGTTGCGCATGATGAAGTCCGCCGAAGGAGGCTCCGCCGGCCGGCCGGAGAAGAGGCTCACAGAGAGGTCGAACGACCCCCACCACGCATTGACCGGCGTCGAGCGGCCGCGATAGGGCGCCCGAAGCGCCGCCAAGACCTGCGCCGCACGGGTCGCCGCCGCGAAGTACGTGTCGACGTGGCCGGTGTCGAGCGTCGCGTGCTCTTCGTCCTCGTCGAGCGGTGTCGTCCATGGCGTCTCCCGTGGCGTCGGGTCGATCTCCAGCGGGCCCCCGAGGTCGCGGACCGCCGCCAGCACCTCGCGCGTAACTGCCCCGACGGGCCGATCGGGTCTCAGCGCGACGCGCCGCAGACGGCCGTCGCTGTGCTCGGCGACCACCTCGTATGCGTGCAAGTCCAAGACGACGACGAGGGCGCCCGAACCGTCGGGCGCAGGCAGCGGATGGGTCTCCCAGCCACGCGCAGTGAGACGCAACGCCGCATGCTGGAGCTGGGGCTCGGGCGGCGCCAGCGCCGCCGCCAGCTTGCCGAGAACCTGTGTGTGCGCATGAACCGTGTCAAGTGTGGCGCTCCACACATCGAAGGGGAGCGCGGGCCAGGCGAGAGACATCGCAGCAACGCTACAGACCGCGAGGGCTCACGCGCTCTCGACGATCATCAGCGTGTTCGCGTCGCGATCACGGAAGAAGAAGAGCAAGGGCACCGTGCCGTCGCCGCCCATCAACTCCGCGTCGACGTCGACGCCCTTCGCCTTCAGCTCTTCATAGACAGCGCGTGCGTCCGCCGCCTCGAGCGCGATCCCCGTCATGCGGCCGGCCTCGTAATGCTCACGAGACGGCACGAGCGCGAGCGCCGCGCCGCCCACGCGCGGCACGACCTCGACCCAGCGCTCACCGTCGCCGAAGGGGACGTCTGCGACCAACTCGAAGTCGAGCGTGCCCGTGTAGAACGCGATCGCCGCGTCCTGGTCGCGAACCGGGACCATCACTCTGCCGACCTGCGTTATGCCCGACATGCTGTCGCTCCTTTCGAGGGGTTCCGACACTGGGACCCGTCGGCGCACCGAAACTCATCGGAGCAGCAGCCCCAGGTCGATCGCGTCCGAGAGCTCGCCGCTTACACGCCGGTATTGCGTGACGCGGCGGTCTACATCGCTCGAGCGCCGGATCTGGAACGGCGCGACGTTCAACGGCTACGCGCGAATGCCGCGGCCGTCCGGGTGGTGCTTCTTGCACACCGGGTGGCCGCTCTCCGGATGCGGGTGCCACTGCAGCCGCCAGCAGCGGTGGACGTGGCAGTTGTGCTTCCGGAGGAAGAGGACCAGTCCGCTCGCAAACGCCGTGGCGAGCGTGATGTCGGCCAGCGGGCCGCTGACGAAGTTGTAGCCGCCGTGCGTCGGCCAGTGGAGCAGGTAGTGCAGGCTGACCCCGACGAGCATGTAAGCAGGCTACCTCCGCGTCAGACGGTGATGCGGGCGAGCTCTTCGATGCTCGTGAGGCCGGCCGCGACCTTCGCGAGACC
>JBGPLW010000147.1:0-6952 GCA_041486645.1 Gaiellaceae bacterium
CTTGCCGCCGGGAAGGGTGGACGGGCGCTGCTTGTCCCAGACACAGGAGACCGCATCGTCCTTCGGCACCCGCACCTGGCCGACGCGTCGTTCGGTGACGGCGGGCACGAGGTTGTCACAGCGGGCGGTGGTTCGGTACGGCTCTGGAACGTGACCGACGGCCGCCTGCTTCAGACATTCGCTCTGGGCGGCGACGTGTCGCAGGTCGCGCTTTCACCGACCGGGGACCGCATTGCGGCTGCGTGGTCCGGGCCGAGCGGCGTCAATCACGTAGACCTCTTCAATGTGCAGTCCGGCAATCCGCTCGCCGATCTGCGCGGCACGACGGCGAGCTTCAGTCCGGACGGGCGGCTCGTTGCGACCGGCGATCCCGACCAGTTCGCACGGCTCTATCGCGCCGACAAGGGCACCCTCGTCCACCGTCTCGCGCATGGTGGCGCCGTGACGTCGGTCGACTTCCGGAGCGACGGCAGCCAGTTGGCGACCGCAAGCGCCGACGGCGCTGTGCGTGTCTGGGACGTGGGCAACGGTGAGCGGCTACTGCTCATGCCGAGCGGGACGACGACCGTCGAGAGCGTCCGCTACAGCCGCGACGGACGGTTCCTCGTGAGCGGTGAAGCGGGTGGCGCGGCCCGCGTCTGGAATTCGAAGAACGGCCGTGAGCTCGTGACGCTCAGCGGACACCGCGATGTCGTGACCAGGGCGGCTTTCAGTCCCAACGGGCAATTCGTCATCACAGCAAGCAACGACGGTACGGCGCGCATCTGGGAGCCGGGGCTCGCGAACCAACTCCGGCTCGTCGGCCGTGCGCCCGATGCGATCGTGCATGCCGGGTTTGCCGGAAGCGACGCACGCGCCTTCGCCGGCGCACGCGACGGTGTCGTTCGTCTCTGGCGCATCGGTTCACGGCGACCCCTTCTCTCGCTGCGCGCAGGCGGCACGCTCGCCGACGCGGCCGCGAGCCCGAACGGCGCGTTCCTCGCGGGAATCACCGACACCGGAGCCCTGCAGGTCTGGGACGCCCGCGGCCGGATCGTGCTGAGCCTTCGCCTCCCGGGGCCCGGCCGACGTGTCATGTTCGCTCCGAACAGCCGGGATCTGCTCGCCGCCGGCGGCCATATGCTCCGCGTCGTCGATGTCGCGAGCCGCAGAACGCTCCGAACGATCCGGCTCCGTGGCCACGTTACCGACGCACTCGTCGCTCGCGGCGGGTTGGCAGTCGCGGGAACATCGACAGGACAGGTTGTTGCGTGGACGGGCGGGGCCGCGCGCGTGTTCGAGGGCGGCACGCGGCCGGTGGCCGCGGTGGCGCTGTCGCCTGACGGCAATCTCGTCGCCGCTGCGAGCCGCGACGGGCTCGCGCGGATCTGGTCGCGTCGGAGCGGGCGCCTGCAGCACGCGCTGCAGCGCGCACGGACGCCGCTCACCTCCGTCGCGTTCAGCCACGACGGCCGGTTCCTCGCGACGGCCGCGATCGGCGGCGACGCACGTCTCTGGATTGTGGCCGACGGGCGTCTGGTTCATGTCCTGCGCGCGCATATCGGCCGCGTTGCGAGCGTCGCGTTCAGCCCCGACGACTCCTGGCTCCTCACCGCGGGCCCGACGTCGATCGGGCTCTGGCAAACGTCGACGGGCCGGCTTCTCTTCTATCTCCGTGGACACGCGGCGCAGGTCGAGAACGCGCTCTTCGGCACCGACGGCAAGCGCATCCTCTCTGCCTCCGACGACGGGACAGTCCGCGTCTACGACTGCCAGGTCTGCGGGACGGTCTACGAGCTGGCGCATCTCGCGAGGATGCGCCTCTCGCACGTGTCGGTCGAGCTGACCATCCGTGAACGTCGCCGCTACCTCGGCGGCTAGCGCACGCGCTGCTCCAGCTCGAGCCCTCTGGGTACCCTGTATCTCTCCGTGGCCGAGCTGAAGACATCCGCTGCGTATCTGCCGACCGGCGACCAGCCGACGGCGATCGCGACGCTCGTCGAGGGCCTCGACGCGGGTGACCGCTACCAGACGCTCGTCGGCGCGACAGGCACCGGCAAGACGGCGACGATCGCGTGGACGATCGAGAAGATCGGCCGCCCGGCGCTGATCATCGCGCACAACAAGACGCTCGCCGCCCAGCTCTGCAACGAGTTCCGCGAGTTCTTCCCAGGGAACGCCGTCGAGTACTTCGTCTCGTACTACGACTACTACCAGCCGGAGGCGTACGTCCCCCAGGCGGATCTGTACATCGAGAAGGACTCCTCGCGCAACGACGACATCGACCGGCTGCGCCACTCCGCGACGTCGAACATCCTGACGCGGCGCGACACGATCATCGTCGCCTCGGTGTCGTGCATCTACGGGCTCGGCTCGCCGGACGAGTACAAGGAGAAGGTCGTCTACGTCGAGATGGGCCAGGAGCACGACCGCGACCTCATGCTCCGCAAGCTGATCGACATCCAGTACGTGCGCAACGACACGCTGCTCGGGCGCGGGCGCTTCCGCGTCAAAGGCGACGTGGTCGAGGTGCAGCCGGCGTACTCGGAGACGGAATACCGCATCTTGTTCTTCGGCGACGAGGTCGAGGCGATCACGCACTTCGACCCGCTCACGGGCGAAGTGCTCTCGAAGTATGACCACATCACCGTCTTTCCGGCGACGCAGTACGTGACGTCGCAGCCGACGATCGAGCGCGCAGCGGACGAGATCCGGCACGAGCTCGAGGAGCAGGTCCGGCTCTTCGAGTCCGAGGGGAAGATGCTCGAGGCGCACCGGATCCGGCAGCGCACCGAGTACGACCTCGAGATGATGAAGGAGCTCGGCTTCTGCAACGGGATCGAGAACTACTCGCGGATCCTCGACGGGCGGCCGCCGGGCTCGGCGCCGCACACGCTGCTCGACTACTTCCCGTCCGACTACGTCGTGTTCGTCGACGAGTCGCATCAGACCGTGCCGCAGATCGGCGGCATGTACGAGGGCGACCGCTCGCGCAAGCAGACACTCGTCGACTTCGGCTTCCGGCTGCCGTCGGCGCTCGACAACCGCCCGCTGCGCTTCGACGAGTTTCTCGCGAAGGTGCCGCAGGTCGTGTTCGCGTCGGCGACGCCGGGCGCGTTCGAGCTGCGCCACTCGACCCGCGTCGCAGAGCAGCTCATCCGCCCGACCGGCGTCGTGGATCCGGAAGTCGAGCTGCGGCCGACGAAGAACCAGATCGACGACCTGCTCGGCGAGATCCGCAAGCGCGAGCAGGTGGGCGAGCGCGTGCTCGTCACGACGCTGACGAAGAAGATGTCGGAAGACCTGACGGACTACCTGCTCGAGTCGGGCGTGAAGGCGCGCTACCTGCACTCCGAGATCGACACGCTCGAACGGATCCAGATCATCCGCGAGCTGCGGCTCGGCGATTACGACGTGCTCGTCGGCGTCAACCTCCTCCGCGAGGGCCTCGACCTGCCTGAGGTCTCGCTCGTCGCGATCCTCGACGCGGACAAGGAGGGCTTCCTGCGCGGGCGCACGTCGCTCATCCAGACGATCGGCCGCGCGGCTCGTCACATCAACGGGCGGGTGCTCATGTACGCCGACAAGCAGACCGAGGCGATCAAGGACGCGCTCGACGAGACGGACCGGCGTCGCACGATTCAGCTCGCGTACAACGAGGAGCACAACATCACGCCGCTCTCGATCACGAAGGGCGTCTCCGACATCGCCGAGTTCCTGTCGCTCGAGTCGCCGACCGTCCCGTCGCGGCGCCGCCGCGGCTCCAAGAAGGTCGAAGGCCTGTCGCGCGAAGAGCTCGAGAAGCTCGTCGTCACGCTGGAGGAGGAGATGTTCGTCGCCGCCGAGGAGCTCCGGTTCGAGTACGCCGCGAAGCTGCGCGACGAGATCAAAGATCTCCGCCGGGAGTTGAACGCAATTCAGGAGGTGAGGGCCTAGCCATGTGCAGAAGCATCCACACGCTGTACAACGTCGAGCCGGCCGCGAGCAAAGAGGAGGCACGCGCGGCGTCGCTTCAGTACGTACGGAAGATCAGCGGCTACCGGAAGCCGTCGCAGGCGAACGAGGCTGCGTTCGAAGCGGCCGTCGACGAGATCGCCGCGATCTCGTGGCGGCTACTCGGCGAGCTCGAAACCGCTGCGGCGCCGCGGCAGCGGGAGCACGTACACGCGTAGCGAGCCAACGACTGCAACCTGACTGAAGTCAGGTTGCGGAAGTTGATCCGGCCGCCCCGCGCTACCCTCTTTCCATGCTCGGCAGCATCATCTCGGTGATCGTTACGGCCTTCTTCACGGGCGCGCTCGCGCGCTTCGCCGTGCCGGGGCCCGACCCGATGCCCGCCTGGCTGACCATCCTCATCGGGCTCATCGGCACGCTCATCGGCGCAGGGGTCGTCTTCGCCGTCGTCGGCAGCGATCCGGCGTGGGTCGGCATCGCCGGCTTCCTCGTCTCGATCGCCCTCGTGATCGGCTATCGGCGGTTCGTGCAGAAGCGCGCCCTCTGGGGCCCCGAGGCATACCGCTTCCCCGAACGCGGCGTCGGCGTCGAGGAGTACCGCCAGCGGCTCCAGCGCGCGGGCATCGACCCCGAGGCGATCGGCTCGCAGATGGCCATGGCGCTCCAGCAGCAGCAGGCTGCGAGAACCGGCGCCCCGGCGGCGCCCGTCGCGCACGTGACCGGGGAAGACCCGACGGAGAATCCGGCGCACTTCCTCCAGCTGCTCGAGGAGCTGCACGACACCGGCGTCCTGAGCGACGACGAGTACGCCGCGTCTCGCACCCGCTTGCTCGAACGGCTCCGAGCCTAGGAGGGCTTCGCCATGGGAATCGGCTTCATCATCTACCTCGTGATCTTCGGCCTCGTCGTCGGCGCGCTCGCGCGGCTCGCGCTGCCCGGGCCCGACCCGATGGGGATCCTCGCGACGATCGGCCTCGGCCTCGCCGGCGCGTTCCTCGGCGGCATCGTCGCGCACATCCTCATCGGCACAGCCGGCGGCGTCATCTTCTCGATCCTCGGCGCGACGCTCTTGCTCTACCTGTACCGCCGCTTCGTCCAGAAGCGGCCCCTCACTCGGCACTAGGAGGGGTCGACGGCGAGGGGGCCGAGCCCGCGCGGGAACACCCGTCGCGCGGTGAGGCCCCAGTCGTCGTCCCGCCAGATGTACGTGTGCGCCGACAGCGTCCGCTCGCCCGCCTCGTAGACGTGCAGGCCCCGCGCCTCGCCGAGCCGGTTCGGCCGCGGCTGCCCCAGCCCGGGCGCGATCGAGACGACCGCCGCGCGCACGTCGCCGCTCACGACCTCGAACTCGTGGCGCTCGCTCATCGCCGCCTGGTGGATGTGCCCCGCGAGGATGAGGTCGGCGCCCGAACGGACGAGCTCGCGCAGCACATGGTTCCGGCGCGAGACCGGGCGCTTCCGCGCCGCGCGCCACGGCGCCCCGATCATGTGATGGTGGAGGACGACCACGCGGTACGCGCCGTCCGGCGCGGCGCGCAGGCGCTCGCCGGCGTGCCGGAGCTGCTCGTCGCGGAGCGCGCCGGCCTGGTGGCGGTACGGCCTCGCCGAGTTGAGCCCGACGACGTGGAACGACGCGGACGAATGCGTCGGCTCCGTCGTCTCCCACTGCCGCTCGAACTCCGCGAACGTCCGCGTGAAGCGGGCCGGAAGGGTGTACGGCATGTCGTGATTTCCGGGGATCGCGAGCACCGGAGGCCCGAGGGAACGGAGGAAGTGGGCGGCCCGCTCGTGCTGGTCGCGGCGGCCGCGGTGGGTGAGGTCGCCCGAGGCGACGATCAGCTCCGGCTCCAGCCGTTCGACGAGCCGGGCGAGCGCCCGCTCGATCGCAGGCTCCTCAGGTGTACCCGTATGGAGGTCGGATACATGGAGGAGGCGCCCCGACACGACCGAATGAGGCTATAGATTCAATGGAAGCCATGGCCGACGACTCCGCGGAGATCTTCGACGACCTGTACCTCGGCCTGCGCGCCGGCGGTGCCCTGCGCAAGCAGCGGCGCGGCGAGACGCTGACGGCCGACGAGCAGGAAGCCCTCGGGCGCTGGCAGCGCCTGTCCGCGGGCCGCAAGGCGGTCGCGATCAGCGGCTTCGCGGTCGGCACTTTCGGCCTCGGCTTCACCCTCGGCGGCCTCGTGTTCGGCCGCTGGCGCAAGGCCTGAGGCAGCACTCGTGCTCACGCTCTACCAGGCGGAGTGGTGTCCGTACTCCTCCGCGGTCCGAGAGGTGCTGACGGAGCTCGGCCTCGACTTCGTCGCGCGCCAGGTCGAGCCGGAGCCGGAGCAGCGCTCGCGGCTGCGCGCGCTCGCCGGCTCGGACGCGATTCCCGTGCTCGAGACCGAGCAGGGAGAGATTCTCCGCGGCACGCGTGAGATCTTCCGCTACCTCGAGACCCGCGGCCCCTGGGAGTACGCGGACGCGCACCGTCAGCGCTTCGTCGACCATGCCGACGCGCGCAAGTCCGACGGCATGGGCAAGCTCGTCGCCCGCTTCCGGCACGACGTGCCCGGCCCCGAGGTCGAGGCGGCCCCGGACGACGCGGTCGTCGTCGATGTCCCCGAGGAGAGCCGCTACGAGCTGCGGCTCGGCGATCGCCGTATCGGCCTCGCCGCGTATCGGCTCCGCGGCGACCGGATCGCGTTCACGCACACGGAGATCGACGCAGCGTGCGAAGGACGCGGCTTCGGCTCGCATCTCGTCCAGGGCGCTCTCGAGGACGCGCGAGCCCGCGGCCTCGCGATCGTCCCGCTCTGCCCGTTCGTCGCCGCGTACGTGAAGCGGCACCCCGAGTACGCCCGCTAGGTCTCTTCCTTCTGGGCGAAGAGCAACGCCGGCACCTCCTGCTCCGCCGGGTCGACGTCGCGCACGACGACGTCGACGAGCGTGGCGAGCACAGCCGTGATCGGGATCGCGAGCAGCACGTAGAAGCCGCCGAGGAGGATGCCGATCGCGGTCACCGAGAACA
>JBGPLW010000148.1:0-6901 GCA_041486645.1 Gaiellaceae bacterium
CAAGCGTCGTCGCGTCCGAGCCCGGGACGCAGAGCGGATGCGCGAACGCCTCGCGCTGCTGCTCCTCGCTGTAGGCGTGGATGATCACCATCAGCTTCTCCAGCTCGCCGATGCCGCCGAGCAGCAGGTCGTACACCGCGTCGAGCGGCTCCTGGCCGCGCTCGGCCGCGATCGACGCCAGATCGCGCCGGCCGTAGCCGGGCCACGCCTCGCTGTCGAGCAGCACGACGCGCGACCAGTCGTTGCCCGCGCTCAGGATCGAGCGGTGTGCACGCATCGCGTCCCGCTTCGCCGGATCGCGAAGGATCGACTCGAGCTCCTGCGAGTCGGCCGCGAGCGCCCACGCAGGCAGCGCCGCGTAGAGGTTCGTCAGGCCGAAGGTGCGTGTGTGCATGTCGAAGGCGACGTCCTGGCCGCGCTCCCGCGCCGACTCGACAAGCTCGATGCAGCGGCGGCTCTCCTCGATCCCGTTCCGAGGGACGAGATGCGAGACCTGAAGCCGCACGCCTGCGCGGTCGCCCGTCCTGATCGCCTCGGCGACGGCGTCAGCCGCGCCGTCGTCGCGACGCCGCGTGTGCGTGGCGTAGAACGGCGCCTTCGCCGCGAGCGCCGTCAGCTCGTCCTCGGTCGCAGCCTGCTCCTGCGCGTACTCGAGACCGGTCGAGTATCCCCAGGCGCCCGCGGCGAGGGACTCGCGCAGCAGCGTCTGCATCTCTGCGAGCTCGTGCGCGTCCGCGGGCCGGTCGGCCACGCCGAGCGTCGCGATCCGCAGTTGGCCGTTCGGCACGAGGCTGAGCACGTTCACGGCCGGCTTCGCGGAGTCGAGCACCTCGAAGTACTCGCCCGCCGAGCTCCACGTGACGGGCAGCTCGTCGGAGTACCCGTAGATCGCCCGGCGCGCAACGGCAGGATCGCGGATCGGGAAGCAGCCGAAGCCGCAGTTGCCGACGACCTCGGTCGTGACGCCCTGATGGATCGCGCTCACCGCGCGCGGATCCATCAGCAGCGTGTAGTCCGAATGGCTGTGGATGTCGACGAAGCCGGGCGCGACCGCGAGGCCCGCGGCGTCGATCTCGAGCGCCTCTGCGTCGATCTGCCCGATGCCGGCGATGCGCCCGTCGTCGATCGCGACGTCTGCGATGCGGCCCTCGGCGCCCGTGCCGTCGTACACCGTCCCGTTGCGGATCACGAGCTTCACGCGCGATTGCCGCCGAACGCCGAGCGGAGCTCGCGACCCTCGGCGAAGCGCGAGAGCGAGAACGTGTTGCCGACGTCGCGGCCGAGCACGGCCCCGGCGACGAGCTCGCCGATCGCCGGCCCGAGCTTGAAGCAGTGCCCGCTGCCGCCGGTCGCGAGGAAGAGGCCGTCGTACCCGTCGACCGCGCCGAGGATCGGATGCCAGTCCGGCGTCACCTCGTACAGCCCGACCGTGCCACCGACGCGCCGGAGGCCGTTCAGCCCCGGCAACCTCGTCTCCAGCCGCGCGCGGACGTCCGCCTCGAACGCTGCGTCGACCGTCTCGTCGTAGCGTTCGGGATCGACGAGCTCGTAGTCCTTCGGGTACCCGCGACCGGCGAGGAGACGGCCGTCGCCGGCCGGACGCATGTAGACGCGGTCGACCTGCGAGGAGATCGCGTACTCGACCGGCGGTGCGCCGCCCGTGTCGAAGACGACCTCCTGCTCGCGCGGAAACTCGAGCGGCAGGTCGAGCCCGACGGCTGCGGCGAGCTTCTTCGACCAGGCGCCGGCCGCGAGGACGACGTTGTCCGCCTCGAGCAGGCGACCGCCCACGCGCACGCCGCGGCCCGGCTCGAGCGCCTCGACCGGCGAGCTCTCGCGCGCTTCGGCCCCTTCGCGCCGCGCGGCGTCGATGAACGCGCGCGTGGCCGCGGCCGGATCGGCGAAGCCGGAGTCCGGCTCGAAGAGCGCGTATGCGACGCCGTCCGCGGCGACCCCGAAGTCGGCCGCGTCGACCTCGTCGCTCGGCGCGCCCTCTCGCAACTGCATCTCGCGGTTCCGGCGTGCAGCCTCGGCGCTGTCCTCGTCGACGAGGAAGAGCCAGCCGCAGCGCTCGTAGTACGGCTGCTCGAGGAACGCGTCGCGCGAGCGGACGGCCATCCGCACGACCTCCGCGTTCGAGTAGTGCGTCCGAACGATTGCGGCCGAGCTCGCTGTCGCCGCTCCGTCGCCTGCGAACGTGCCCGCTTCGAGGAGTAGTGCATCCTCTCCGGCACGCGCTAGCTCGTACAGCGTGCAGGCGCCGATGATCCCGCCGCCGACGACGATCGTGCTCAATCGGCCCTTACGGACTCGATCGTGTTGTATGCACCGTCGCGCTGCCAGCGTTCCTGCGCTCGGGCGACGGCGTCCTCGTCGATCTCGAAACCGTGACCGGGGGCGTCGTTCAACACGTACTTGCCGCCGGGTGTGTCGATGTCGACGCCGCTCGTCAACCGCTCCGCGAGCAGCTGGTGCATCGTCTGGTTCCCGTTCGTCAGGTTCGGCACCGTCGACGCGACCTGCGCGTGCGCGAGGAAGCTGATCTCGCTCTGCATGAACGCGTGGAGATTCACCTTCAGGCCCCACGCCTCGCAGAGGAACGCCTGCCGGCGGAAGGGCAGCAGTCCGCCCGCGTCGTGCGGGCCCTGCACGACGACGTCGGCTGCCTCGGCCTCGAGCACCTGACGGAGCTGCCGCGTCCCGTAGACGGCCTGGTCGGCCGCGATCTTGACGTCCACCTTCCGCCGCACGTGGGCGAGCCCGGCGACGTCCCAGTGCGGAACGGGCTGCTCGACCCAGTCGAGGTCGTAGGCGGCAAGCCGGCGGATCCGGTCGACCGCGGTCGCTGCATCCCACGCCTCGTTCGGGTCGATGCGCAGGAGCGCGCTCGGGCCGATCGCGTCGCGCACGGCGGCGACGATCGCGTCGTCGTCCCGTGGACGTCCGACCTTCAAGTAGAAGACGGCGTGGCCGGCGAGCTGTCGCGCGTGGCCCGCGAGCGTATCCGCGTCGTCGCCCTGCAGGAACGCGAAGTAGTCCAGCTCCTCCTGCACGAGCCCGCCGAAGAACTGCCGCGACGGCACGCCGAGCGTGCGCCCGAGCGCGTCCCAGCAGGCGGTCTCGATGCCTGCGAAGACGAACCCCGTGAACTGCGGCGTCGTCTTCCAGCGCCCCTCCGTCCAGATCGAGCGCAGGATCGCCTCGACGTCGCCGACCGAGCGGCCGATGAGCTGCCGCGCCATCAGCAGGCCGACTTCGGCGACCGCACCGGGCGCCTCGCAGACCGTCTCGCCGTACCCGACAACGCCGTCCTCGGTATGCACGGAGAAGAGGACGAGGTTCGCGCCGTGTTGCGCGCCGCTTGCCCAGTGGAACTCCTGCCGGAGCGGAATCGCGAGCGGCGTCGCGTCGACCCGGGTGATCCTCATGCCGAGACCTTCTCATTGGCGATGTCACGGGCGGCGGCCTCCGGGTCGCGTTCTCGTGGATCGCCCCAACCGCCGCCGCCGGCCATCCGGTGGTGGAACACGTCGTCCGGTTGCAGCACGGTCGCGAACATCGGCGGGAGCTGCTCGCGGTCACCGTTCGCGCGGACGATCAGGTTCGACGAGGCGCCGCCCGGCTGGCCGCCCGCGAGACCGTAGGGGCGGTGCGTCTGGCGGTCCGACCGGACGTGCAGCGCGGTGTCCGGCACGACGCACCGCCAGACCCGCTCGATCGCAAGCCCACCGCGGTAGCGTCCCTCACCGCCGGAGTCGGCGACGAAGCCGTAGCGCTCGACGACGTCCGTGAACGTTCCCCCCACGTCGGCGCCAACTCGCGTCACAGCGGCTCGTACCCGTAGATCTCGACCGTTGTCGCTCCCGCCTCGATCTGCGCGAGGATCTCGCGCTCGCGCTCCTCGAGCGCCCTCGCAGCGGCGAGCAGCTCGTCCGCGTGTGCGCGGGGCACGATCACGATCCCGTCGGCATCCGCCGCGACGAGGTCGCCGGGCTCGATCCGGACGCCGTCGATCTCGACCGGGACGCGCAGCTCGGCCGGACCGTCCTTCGCAGGCTTCAGCGGTGACGCGCCGAGATGAAAGACCGGCAGTCCGATCTCCGCGAGCTCGCCGCAGTCGCGGATCGCACCGTCGAGGACGAGCCCTGCGACGCCGCGTACGCGCGCTGCGGTCGCGACGATGCCACCGCAATGTGCGCGGCCGCGCTCGCCGCCGACCGCGAGCACGATCACGTCGCCCGGCGCAGCCTCCGCAACGGCGTGGTGGAGCGCGAGGTTGTCGCCCGGCGCGCCCAGTGCGGTGAACGCGGGACCGAGGAGTCGGGCCGCAGGCCACGCCGGCTCGAAGCCGAGAAGGACGGAGACGCGGCCCTCGCCGACCGACGCCAGTGCCGCCGGCGTGCTCACGACGCCTCGCCCGGCAGCAGCCCGGCGATCGCGTCGACCGCCCACAGCGTCGAGTCGTGGATCACCCGCTCAGCGGCGCGCGGATCGCCCGCCTTGCACGCCTCGTAGAAGCGCCGGTAGTGCCCGACCGAACGACGGAAGCGTTCGCGGCTCGAAAGCACGATCCGGTTGTAGCGCTCCGCGCGCAGGAAGAGACGCTCCACCTCGGCTACGAGCCGCGGCCGGCCCGCAGCCTCGTAGCAGGCGGCGTGGAACTGCCAGCGGACGCGCAGGTAGCCGTCGACGTCCTGCTCCTTCGCGAGCCGCTCGAGCTCGGTGAGCAGCGTGCGCATCCGCGCCAGCTCCGCGGGGCCGACCGCGGCGGCGCCGACCCGCGCGGCGAGGCCCTCGAGGCCGAGCCGCGCCGCGTAGATCTCCTCGAAGTCCTCGCGCGTCAGCCGGCTCACCGTCGCGCGGCCGGTGTCTCCGACCTCGACGAGGCCCGCGCGGGCGAGCTCGGTCAGGCCGAGACGAATCGGCGTCTGCGAGACGCCGAGCCGCTGTGCGAGGTCGCGCTGCACGAGCGGCGTTCCCTCGGGCAGCTGACCGCTGATGATCAGCTCCCGCAGCGCCTGTGCGACGCGGTCCTCGACGGAGTCCCGGGCGATCGGGCCAACGCTCTTGAGCGCCTCGGTCATGCCGGTGTATGTTCCGCATGCACCATTTGCGACTTCATATCGCAAACCGTATCTGGAATGACAGCCACAGACAACAGCGCGCGGATCGGAGCCGACGTCGGCGGCACGTTCACGGACGTCATCCTCCAGCGCGCGGACGGGAGCGCGACGATCGCGAAGCGGCTGTCGACCCCGCCGAACTACGACGCCGCCGTGATCGAGGCGGTGACGGGCCTGAAGAACGGCACGGCGATCGAGGGCGTCGTCCACGGGACGACCGTCGCGACGAACGCGGTGCTCGAGCACCGCGGCGCGCTCACCGCGCTCGTGACGACGGCCGGGTTCCGCGACGTCCTCGAGCTGCGCCGGCTGCGGATCCCGCGCATGTACGAGCCCTTCTGGCGCAAGCCCGAGCCACTCGTCCCACGGCGCCTCCGGTTCGAGATCGGGGAGCGCATGGCCGCAGACGGAACTGTGCTGCGCGCGCTCGGGGACGACGAGGCGCGCGCCGTCGCCGCACGCCTGCGCGACGCCGGCGTCGAGTCGGTTGCCGTCTGTCTCCTCCACTCGTACCTGTACCCCGAGCACGAGGAACGGCTGGGCGCGATCCTGCGCGAGGAACTGCCCGGCGTCGCAGTCTCGCTCTCGAGCGAGATCCTGCGCGAGCAGCGCGAGTACGAGCGCTCCGCGACGACGGTCGTGAACGCGTACGTGCGCCCGTTGATGGAGCGCTACGTCGGCGACATCCGCAACGGCCTCGACCGCGCCGGCATCGAGGCGCCGCTGACGATCATGCAGTCGTCCGGCGGCGTCATGACCGCGGACGACGCGAAGCAGCGCCCGGTGCTCGCGCTCGAGTCGGGCCCCGCCGCGGGCGTCGTCGCCGCGCTCGGGATGGCGCACCGCCTCGGGTTCGCGAACGTCATCACCTTCGACATGGGCGGCACGACCGCGAAGGCGTCGCTGATCGAGAACGGCGCCGTCTCCCGCGGCCGCGAGTACGAGGTCGGCGGCTCGCTCTCCGCCGGCTCGCGGCTCATGCGCGGCTCGGGCGAGCTGCTGCGGATTCCGACGATCGACATCGCCGAGGTCGGCGCGGGCGGCGGCTCGCTGGCCTGGCTCGACCCGGCGGGCGGCCTTCAGGTCGGGCCGCGCTCCGCGGGCGCGGCGCCGGGACCGGCGTGCTACGGGCGCGGCGGCGAGGAGCCGACCGTTACCGACGCGAACGTGTGGCTCGGCTACATCCCGGAAGGGCCGCTCGCCGACGGCGAGATCACGGTGTCGCGCGCGCTTGCCGAGCAGGCGCTCGAGCGCGTCGCGGGACCGCTCGCGCTCACGGCCACCGAGCTGGCCGCAGGCATCCACGCGATCGCGAACGCGCGCATGACGCGCGCGCTCCGCTCGGTCTCCTCGGAGAAGGGTCGCGACCCTCGGGAGTTCGCACTGCTCGCGTACGGCGGTGCCGGGCCGGTTCACGCCGCCGGCCTCGCAGAGGAGCTCGGCTGCCGCACGGTGCTCGTGCCCGCGCTCGCCGGGCTCTTCAGCTCACTGGGGCTTCTCTATGCGCGGCCCGAGTTCCATGCGGTGCGAACGTGTCACCTCGACGGGCGCACCGTCGACCCGGCGACGCTCGACGCGGTCTTCGGCGAGCTCGCACAGACCCTCGAGGGCGTCGAGCTCGTCCGCTCGGCGGAACTTCGCTACGGCGGGCAGACCTGGGAGATCGAGATCGAGGTCGGCGACCCGGTCGATCTGCAGGCCGTGATCGCCGCCTTCGAGGACGAGCACGAGCGGCTGTACGGGATCCGCGGCGAGGACGGCTCGCCGGTCGAGATCCG